>JAMLHE010000009.1 GCA_023957315.1 Candidatus Kapaibacterium sp. | reverse complement strand
ATTGTTGGCTCTCTTGACAGATTCGTACAACCTTTCGTAGAGCTTGACAAGCAAGTAAAAAATATCGGCACCTTGGGTGTGAAGAATTTTGAAGAGTTTGCCTCATTAGCTACGAATCTAAGCAAAACCGTACCAGATAGCGCCGCCAACATTGCCTTGGGTGTTTATCAAGCAGTATCGGCAGGTATATCAGGAACAAATCAAGAAATTATAAAGTTCACCGAAACAGCCGCTAAAGTTGCTGTTGCAGGTGTGGCGACAACTGAACAGGCTGTAAATGGCTTAACAAGCGTTCTGAATGCTTATGGACTAAAAGCTGCGGACGTATCCGGGGTTTCAGACGGTTTCTTTGCCGGGATTAAGTTAGGTAAAACAACGTTTAATGAATTGAATGGTGCACTCGCCAACGTAATACCTTCGGCAAGTGCAGCAGGCGTAAACTTCGACGAGGTTGTAGCATCAATCGCTCAAATGACTGCTTTGGGGGTCCCAACAGCACAAGCAACTACTCAAATCCGGTCTGCACTTGTAGAATTGCAAAAACCGACAGGCCAATTGCAAGAGTTCATGAAAAAGCTTGGTTTGTCAGCGCAAGATATGCAAGAAAAACTCTCAAATCAGGGTCTAATTGCTACATTGCAGGAACTTGAAAAATCAGCAACTGCTCAGGGCAAACCGTTTAATCTTCTGTTTGGTTCTATGGAAGCCGGATCTGCTGCTGCCTTATTGACAGGAAAGAATGCAGAACGTGCTACTCAAACATTAGCAAGTGTACGCGAGGAGATTGAAAAAGGTGTTTCAACCGAAGCGTATGATGTAGCGGCTCAAAGCATTGATGTCAAAACAAAGATATTCCTTAACAAAATTCAAGCAGGATTTTCTCAAGTTTTCGATACGATTGGCACAGGTGCGGTCACCGCAATAAATTCTTTCTCTCAAATTGGACCGGCAATTGCATCTTTTGCAGGTTTTAGCCAACTCCTGCCATCAAAAGCGGACATGGTTGAGGGACTTAAAGATTTTCAGAAAACATTAAATAATAAAACTTTGCCTGCAATAAAAAGTTTCTCTACATCAATAACAAACTTAATACCAGGACTTGCTACCTTTGGGACCTCAGCGTCAACTTCTTTTGGTGCGGCAGGTGCGGCAGGTGCAGCAAGTGGAACTGCAACATCGGCAGCTTGGATGACAGCATTGGCTCCTATAGTAGCAGTTATTGCGGCTGTTGTGGCCTCTGGTGCACTTTTCTTGTATCTTTATAACAATGTTGAGGGATTCCGAAACCTGATAAATGGTGGGTCGGGGAAGTGGCGGAGTATGGTTTCACTCGGCTGTGGGATATTTTTAAAGAGAGTAGGCGATATATTCTTTCATATGGGGCAGCAATTTTCGAAGGTATGGTTCTGCTGTTTAGGTTAGTGATTGATGTAATTTCCGGCACGTGGGAAGCTTCAGCATGTCTGGAGAAGCAATAACTGTTGAAGACGTGATTAATGCTTTGGGTGTCGCATCTGATTTTGTGACCAATCAACTAACTTTGATGAGCAACAATAGACGGCTTTGTTGCAGGATAAAATCTGTCACCGGTTCAGTTTCGAATATAATTAAAGCAATTTTTTCAGGCAACATTGGCGGTGAAGCAGTTAAAGAATTCGGCAATATGGGCAGCAATGCCGGTAAAGCGATACTTGACGGCGCAAATGAGTCGTTGCGAGATGCTAAATTTGAAGATATAACAAAAGCATTAGAAGAGAATTGCTGACGGCATCAAAATCAATGCGAAAATTCAGGAAATTGAAGGTATTGATACTTTAATTGAAAATTATCAAGACACTACTTTGCAAATCAAAACTTTGCAGGCGAAGCCTGAATCAGATTTGACAGAAGATGAGCGTAATCAACTTCAAATGCTCGAAGAAAAAGCTAAACAAACGGCTGATGCAATCGGCAAAATCGTACCTGAAGCAAGAGAAAACTTCAGAAGGATTACTGATGAATCGGGTAATCTTGTAAAGGTTTACGATATCAACATTGATAAACAAAAGAACTTGCTGAGGAGCGAGAAAAAGCATACAAACAGCAACAACTTGATGACCAAGCAGCATATACACAAGGCTTGACAACTCAATCCGATAGACTTGGTAGACCAGACCTCCGTAAACTAAAAGAAGCTGAAGCAGAAGCTAAAAAATTATGCAGCCGGCAATATGATGTTTGCTCTGCAAAATAAAAAAGTAATTGAGTTAAAAGATGGAATTCAAGCAACGCGTGATTCTATGGTAGATTCATTTCTACTAAAGGAGCTAAAGCAGGTTTGCTGACAAGTGATGCAACCAGAAAAATCGGCAAACAACTTGGGCTCAATAGTGCAAGTATCGTTGATGCTAAAACCCAACAAGGCGCATTTACTGCCGAAGTGGAAGGCACTGGCGAAGCAGTTAAAAAGCCTTAAATCGTTCTCGGAAGCCATGAATAAAGCCAAAAAAGGACAAAGTGAAGCAACAAGCGCGTTGGCTGAGTTGGCAAGACAGCTTAAAAATAACGAGATTACGCGTGAAGAATACGAAGAAAAGAGAAAAATGAATTGATTGCCGGTAAAGCAGCGAACAAAGAAGTGTTGTTTTTGACTGAACTCGAAAAACAAGCTAAAAAAGACTTAGGAATCCTCGAAGGTCAACGAGCCAAAACAACAGCAACAAATCTTTTCAGAATGCAAAAAAACTATTCGACACAGAAAAGAAAAGCATCACTAACGCGCTTGAGCAAAGCGTATAATTGCTGAAACTTCACGCTTGAAATCGGGTCGTGAAAAACAATAATTGATGATATTGCAGCACAAAAAGATGCGATAAAGGCTTTGCAACAAGAGAAGGGATGTTCTTCAAGAAATTTACAAACTCAAACTCGATGCGAATGGCGTTGTGGTTGATGTAGGAATTAAAACTTGGTAAAGATGAGAAAAAATCAGACGTAATTGATGGCATAAATGACCAAATTACTCAGCTCAACAACTCCATTTCCAAAGAAAAGAATAAGGATATTGAGCTAAATTTAAAGCAAATTGGAAGATGAAGAATTCGTAAAAAACTCGACGAATTGGCATTATCTGAGTTGCGTTATGAGATCGAACTCGGAATTAAACTTCCAGAGGATTTAGTTGCTAAATTAAAAGAAAGTCAATCTAAAATTACAAGCACTATTGTTGAAGAACAAAAAACTATTGATGCTTTATTATCGGAATTAGGCTCTGAAAAAGGAGAAAATCAACTGACAGCCGAACGTCGTGCTGAAATCGAATCCGAAATTAAGGACCGTAAAAAGCAAGTTAGTTGATTTGAAAAAAACAGAGTTAGGACGGTAGAAAGGGAGATTAATTCTGAAGAAAAAGCCATACGCACAAAACGTATGCAGGACTTGCAAACACAGCATCATGAAGAAATGCAGTTGATTGAAAAGCGTAAACAGGCTGAACTTGAATTAAATAAAGCAATTATCGGCTCATCATCCGGCGCACTCGACAGAATTTCTGATGTCAGACATAAAAACCAAATCGAGAAATTGGAGGAGATGAAGGAAGCTGAAATCATTACAGAAGTTGAGTATAATAAACGCAAGGAAGATTTAGAAAGAGAGCATCAAAATAATAAAAAGGCGATTCAGGATGCCGCAAGAGGTGCAGAGATTGAAGCTCAGAGACAACATGATTTAGCTTTACTAAATGAACAAAGAGCACGGGAACAGGCTATACTTAATGCTATAGACCCAACAGATACAAAGCCATTGAAGCCCAAAGAGCGAAATTAGGAAGGGATGATAAGGTAATTGCTGAGAAGGGAGATATTTTATTGGCATCTGCTGAAGCGTTGCAAGGAAGTATTGGCGATATTTTCGTTTCACCTTTTCGATGGCGGAGAAGCAATGAAAGATTCCGCCAGGACAATGTTGGTAAATATGGGTGGTATTTTGAAAGCAGCGGTAAGTGCTGCCGTCTCAAAACTAATAATTTCTTTGTTTACATCCACGACCGGATTTTGGGCTGTATTGACAATCCCTATGATTAAAGGGTTGGTTACCGCTGCTATGAATACCATTTAGGACCGGCATTATCTGCACTCAGTAGTTTTCATACCGGTGGGCGCGTGGATAGTCCAACTGTAGCAATCGTGGGTGGATATGCATTTCTTAGGACGTCCGGGGGACGATACTGAATGGATATTACGCGATGACCATCTTTGGTTGATTGTAACAGAAGCCGTTCGCCAACAAGAGCATCATTTAATGAATGCAGTTAAGTTGTTATCATCAGATTTCTCGCAAGAAATGCAAAAAATGGCGAATAATTTAGATTTGGGTTATTATGGGTTTAATGGAGACAGATGTAACTGTAGAAAAGCACCTAAGACAACTCGAAATAGTAAATAAAGGACTTTCTCGAATTAATGAAGGAGTTAATCTCCTCGAAAAATCCTTAAACACTCAATTGTCGCCTGATAAAACAATTAAATTATTGTCGGAAATGTCAAAAATGATGAAAATACAAGTTGATTATCAGACCGAAGTAACAGATGCAGATGAATATTTACAACAATACGGTCAACAAGAGCTAAAAATTCGTTCATTTGCAAGTGGTAGTGGGTTTTTAACTAAACCGGAGTTGGCACTTGTGGGCGATGCAGGGAGTAATAACCCGGAAATCGTTTTAAATAATCCTCAGCTACAAGCGTTGATAAGCGAAGCATCGAAATCAGGAAATGAAATGTTAATCCGGAAGATGGATCAATTAATTAATGTTGTAGAAAGTCTGGATTTTGATGTATATTTGAATTCACAAACTGTAACTGATGAAGTAAATCGTGAAAATAATCGCCGAAAAAGGAGAACAAATATATCATGACAATAATTAAAGCAGATGGTGTTTATTTACTTAATAATAAGATATTGCGAAAGCGATTAATTAAGAGTCTTGAGAAGAATCAAAACGACGGAAAAATCACATTAAGAAAAACTTTGATGGATGAAACCGAAAAGATGATAAAAGAGTTGAAATATGACTGACTTTTAAAATCATTTTGCACGCATTTTGCACACGCCCACTACGAAAAAAGCCTCGATACAGATGTATCAAGGCTTTTCGCTCCCTCTGAGCTGCCCCGTCAGGACTCGAACCTGAACTCTTCTGATCCAGAATCAGACGTGTTGCCGGTTACACTACAGGGCAATTGCGTTACAAAAATAGCGAATATTTCGCATATGCAAAAACTTTTTTGTCCGAAAAGTCACAAAAAAGCGATTTTTCTTAATTTTTTTTCATTTAGTCCGGATTTTGCTTCTCAGAAAGCAATTTCAAGCCCAATTCTTTGAGTTGCTCATCGACAACAAATGACGGCGAACCATCCATGAGAGATAGTCCACTGGTGGTTTTGGGGAATGCGATTACGTCGCGGATGTTGTCTGTACCGGCTAATGTCATCACGATGCGGTCTAATCCAAGTGCTATCCCGCCGTGTGGTGGTGTGCCGTATTTGAGTGCCTTGATGAAGAAGCCGAATTTGTCCTCGATTTCCTTGTCGCCCAATCCCAACTTGTTGAACATTTTTTGCTGCAAGTCGCTGCTAAAGATTCGTATGCTGCCACCGCCAAGCTCGGCGCCGTTGACAACTAAGTCATAGGCTTTGGCTCGGACGCTTCCCGGGTCTGTGTCTAAGAGTGCGATGTCTTCGTCCATGGGCGATGTAAATGGATGGTGCATTGCCACCCAGCGCTCGTTGTCTTCGTCGTACTCGAATAGCGGGAAGTCTATCACCCAATGGAATGAGAATTTGTCTTTGACGGCGTCCATAATGCCCAATCTCTTGGCACATTCGAGCCTCAAAGCTCCCAAAATTGTTTGAGCACGGCGCTTTTTATCGGAGGAAATGAGGACTAAATCGCCGTCTTGGGCGTTGAGTTGACTTCTCAGTTGGCTGATTACGGCTTCGTCTAAAAATTTCGCAATCGGTGAATTGACTTCGCCATTTGCAAATTTCATCCATGCTAAGCCTTTGGCGCCGTATTTTTTGGCAAATTCTGTTAATTCGTCAATATTTTTGCGTGACATTTCGCTGCCACCTTTGACGTTGATTGCCGCTATGATTCCGCCTTCGCCGATTGTGTCGTTGAATACTTTGAATTCTGTGCTGCGTACTGCATCTGTGATGTCGGATATTTCCATGCCAAATCGCAAATCGGGTTTGTCGCTGCCGAATCTGTTCATTGCTTCGTCGTAGCTCATTCGCATAAATGGTGCTGCAACGTCGTAATCGAGCACTTCTTTCCATAATTCAACTATGAAGCCTTCGATTAAATTCAAGATGTCGTCGCGGTCAATGAATGACATTTCGACGTCAATTTGGGTGAATTCGGGTTGGCGGTCGGAACGTAAATCTTCATCACGGAAGCACTTAACGATTTGCATGTAGCGCTCGAATCCCGATAGCATCAGGATTTGCTTGAATATTTGCGGTGATTGTGGCAATGCGTAAAATTTGCCCTTGCTGATACGGCTCGGCACAAGGAAATCGCGTGCTCCTTCCGGAGTGGATTTCATCAGAACGGGTGTTTCTACTTCGATGAAATCATTCTTCTCGAAATATCTATGACATACTTGATAAGTTTTGTTTCTGATTGCGAAATAATTTTGCATTACGGGGCGACGCAAATCCAAATAGCGGTAACGTAATTTTGTTTCTTCGCCTGTTTCGATGTTGTCATCAACCGGAAATGGCGGCAATTCGCTTTTGTTTATGATGTCGAAATCTTCGACTACGACTTCAATCAATCCTGTCGGGATTTTTGTATTTGGGTTAGAGCGGCTTCGGACAGTTCCTTCAGCCCATAGTACAAATTCGTCGCGAATGTCTTTGGCTTTTTCAGCCAAATCGGGACGATTTTCGGGTTCGATAACGATTTGAACCAAACCCCATCTATCTCGCAAATCTATAAATATCAATCCGCCTAAATCTCGTCTCGATGCCACCCATCCGTTTAAAACTATTTTTTTGCCTTCATCTTCCTGACGTAAAATACCACAATTAGTATTTCTTTTTTTAAATAACATTAATTTCTCCAAATAATTAATTATCGTTTGATAATTATTAATTAATTCATATCTCTTTTAATTATAACTAAGGTACGGTCATCGGTATAATCATTTCCGGTGGCGAATTTCTGAACATGTTCAATAATATGCAAAGTCATTTCTTTGGGCGGTAAATCTTTATATTTTTTAACTAATTCGACCAATCTTTCTTCGCCAAAAAAATCGCCCTCTTTATTTGAGGCTTCAGTAATTCCGTCTGTGTAAATTGCCAAAATATCGCCGGGGCGCATGATTATATTTTCTACATTAAATTTCTGATGTTTTACAATGCCGAGTAATCCGCCTGTGGGTTGCAAAAATTCATGAGTATCTTTGTCTCGGCGGTAATAAATTGGAGCACAGTGACCGGCATTTGCGTATAAAACGAGACGATTGCTCGTGAGAGTCAATTCGCAATAAAACAATGTCACAAATCTTTCATAAGGAAATGTTTCGTAAATCAATGTGTTAAGCCGCGAAAACAGGGTTGAAATCTTAGGAGTGAATGCTTGTGCCATTCGCATCGCACCGGAAACGAACAGAGCTTGAATTGCCGCCGGAAGTCCTTTGCTTGCCGCATCGCTAATTACGATACCGATTCGTTCTTCTTCATCGTCGTTATTTTTGAGATAATCGAAATAATCTCCCCCGACATCACTATCGGGAATGCAGACACCGTAAATTTTATAATCTTGAAATTCGAGATAATGCTCGGGCAATAAATTGCGTTGTATTTCAGAAGCTTTTGTTATATCTTTTTGATATTTTTCTTGCTGTTGGCGCGAATTCAATCCTTGGATTGTAATCGTAGCAAAGCTGGAAATTACTGACAGTGTTTCGTAAAATGATTGCAAAATTTCGTTTGCATTAAATCCGAGTACATATTTAAAAAATTTTCCCTTCCCTGTTTTTATTATTTCGCCAACACCCGTAACCGAATAAATCACAATACCTTTTTCAATTAGTAATGGGTCAACTTCTCGGTTTAATGTAGTTCGTTTTTCGACCAATTCATCTAAAATTGGCTGTTCGGAAATTTTGACTTCGTAATTGTCGGGAATTTTTTGCACATTACCGTGCTGATAACGCAGAACATAAGTTCCGTTGGGAATGTTCGCTTCCCAAATTCTACCACCAATGATTTCAAATTGGTCGTTACTGACAATTTCGGAAACTAAATGCTTCAAAAATTCAAGTTCATTCTTAAAGTTGCCGGTGGTTATCCGTTCAACTAATTTGTAAACATCTCTTTGGTTTACTGTTTCACCGTATTGCATTAAAATCCAAAATAATTAATTCAACAATCCTACTTCTTGAAGAGCAGTTTTGATTAGTTTTTTGTTTGGTGCAGTAATCGGTACTAATGGTAATCTTAAATGTTCTTTAATCATTCCCATCAATGCCAAAGCTGCTTTTGCCGGAGTAGGATTGGATTCGGAAAAATTCAGAATCATCAAATCCAGCAATTTGTAATGTAGCTCGCGAGCATTATCCCATTTTCCTTTCAATGCCAGTCTTGTCATTTCGGAAAATTCAGCCGGAGCGTAATTTGATATAACCGAGATTACACCCTTGCCACCTAATGCGATAATAGGTAAAGTCAGCACATCATCTCCCGAGAAAAGGTTGAAGCCTTCGGGAGCATACTTCATAATTTGCGACATTTGCTCCAAATCCGCAGATGCTTCTTTGGTTGCGATTACATTCGGGCATTCTTCGGCTAATCGCAATTGTGTTTCAGCCGTAATATTGATACCTGAACGCCCCGGAACGTTGTAGATAATAATCGGAATATCTACTTTTTCGGCAATTGCCATGTAATGATTATACAAACCTTCCTGAGTGGGCTTATTGTAGTACGGAGCTACGAGCAATACACCATTTGCACCTTGTTCCTTTGCCAAAATTGTCAAGTCAATGGTCTCAAAAGTGTTGTTGCTACCCGTGCCGGCGATAATCGGAATTTTGCCGTCGGCAATTTCGAGTGCCTTTACTATCAAAGCAATTTTTTCAGTTTTAGATAGTGTGGCGCTTTCGCCGGTTGACCCGCAAATCACCAATCCTTCTACTTTTGATTCAATCTGATGTTTGACTAAACGCTCGAAAGCATCAAAATCAATAGACAAATCTTTGTTAAAAGGCGTTACCAAAGCCGTAATTGTGCCTCTAAGTTTAGAATTAATCATCATTATTCTCCCGTAATCGTTTTATAATCATGTTATAAAAATTAAATCATTCCATTGGGGTTGATTTAATTTTACAAAATAACATTTTCTTTCCAACAAAAAAAGCTATTATTTTACAAATCACCTAACCATTGTTCAAGTTTTTCAAATGCTACAGAAATATTTCCGCAATGATTTAGGACAAAATCGCCATCTAATGGACGTATTCCATTGTTTTTTCGTGATGCTTCCAAAGCTTCGGCACCATTAAAATCAACAAAAGCAATTCGCGAAGTCAGTTCTTCGGGCTGACGACCGAAATCTGTACCGGGCAACATCGCAAAACCTGTATCCTCAAGCAATCTCTCGCAAAGCTCTACTGAAGTGTAAATATCTTTGGATTTCAGTTTTTCTCTGTAAAATTCAAAATCCGGGAAAATGTAGAAAGCTCCATGAACTGTTGGGTACGTAATATTCAATTTATCGAATTTGTGGGAAATGAATTTGTAAATTTCACGCAAAACGCGTCGCGCATGGTATAGATAGTCGTCCATCCAGATTCCGCCATTAAAAGCAGTAACAGCGGCATATTGAATAGGTGCACTTGTAGAAGTGAATGTTTCGCTCGCTACGGTAGAAATTGCATCACGCAGCCAATATAGATTCTCCGGGAATGAAAATGCCCCCAATCTCCAACCGCCGGCACCGCACCATTTACTAAGTCCGGTGCTGATAATTGTGCCTTCGGGATAATACCTTGCTATAGAAACATGTTGATTATTGTAATGCAATAGCCCGTAAATTTCATCTGAAACTAAAATCACCTGATATTTGCGGGCGACTTCAGCCAATTCTTTCAATCTTTCGATAGAATATGTGCTACCGGTAGGATTTGCAGGGTAATTCAGAATCACAACACGTGGTTTCTTTGGGTCTGTCCTGCAAATCATATCTAATTTTTCAGGAGACAATCTGTAATTTTCTTCTTTTTTTGTGGGAACCCAATGCACATGGCGTCCGATAATTCTGGCTTGAGGCGAATATGACACCCAACTTGGAGTCGGGATTATCAAATCTCCGTAATAGACTAATTGGAGCAAAAATATTAGTTCCTTCGAGCCGGGACCGATTATTATATTTCGAGGAGATGAATCCACTTTTTGTGTTACGCTCAGAAAATTCGCGACTGCTTCTCTTAGCGGGTATAAACCTCTAACGGGCTGGTAATCTTTTTGAAAAGCATTATCTTTAAGAGTTTGGACGACGTTCTCCGGCACAGGGAACGGAGATTGCCCGAGCCCGAATCTGTAAACGGGTTTGCCTTCGGTTTTGAGTTTGGCGCATTTTTCGTTAATAGCTAAAGTAGCAGATGTAACCAAACCTCTTACGTTTAGATTCAAATTGATTTGCAGCTCGTCTATTCTACTTTTTGACATTTTAAAATTCCTGAATTATTCAATAATATAAATTCCTGAGTATGAAAAACTCAAAAACAATATGACGAATGAAACCCAACCGATTATCATCCTTTTGGTTCCGATTGGCGATTCATCTTCAACTTGGGGGTGTCTCAGCTTGATAAAGAACTTTGCAATCAATCCCCAAATCAGCCACCCACCCCAACCTTGGAATGCAATTGGAAATAGATTATACAAAAAATTGAGAGGAGGCAAGAAAATATCTTTCAAAAATATTACAAATTTAACATCGGATTGTAAACTCAAAAATTCCCGTGCAAATGATAAAATCGCGAAAAAGCCGATTGTCATCAAAATCCACCAAGTGATTTTAGCGATTTTGAATTGCATTTTTCTGCCAAACATTGCGTACGATATGTGTCCACCATCAAGTTGACCAATCGGCATCATATTCAAAGTAGTCACAAATAGCCCAAACCAACCGACATTCAAGAAGGGATAATGATAAATTTCATTCATCGGTGGCAAAAATCCATTACTCGTATCAATCACATTTGTCAGAAAAGAATAAAGCATCGTATTGCCAAAATGCAAACCGTGAGTAGGAATTATGCCATTGTGTTCGAGCAAATATTCAGGGTGAATAGCGTAAATAAAATCAATTGGCGGAAGATTGTTCAATCCGTATATAAGATAAAGCACACAAACCACAAATCCTGCTAATGGTCCGGCGACACCAATATCGAATAGAGCCTTTCGGCTTAGAATTGGAGTCCGAGTTTTGATGACTGCCCCGAAAGTGCCGAAATTGATTGTGAAAGTAAAGGGAAATGGAATGTAATAGGGCAATGTGACATCTACACCATGTAAACGTGCTGCAAAATAATGCCCAAACTCATGGAAGGATAAAAATATCATCACCAAAGCAGCGTATTCGATGCCATAAATCCAATTCGTGATTTCCCAAAAGTCTTTGAACGCCCATTGAGCCCCTGCCATCATACATGTAGCGAAAGTTGCTATAAAAAGCAACAAATGGATTGCAATCGTGCGAGCTTTCATTATTTTTCGTCAGCTTTATCGGATTTAATTTGCAATACTGTCTCTGAAAGCTGCTTGCCACCCTTGATACCAAAATCAAGAGTACGTATTGGGAATGGAATCGTAATATCATTTTCATTGAAAGCAGCTTTGATTTTTATAATTGCATCGCTCAATGAATGTTTGTAGTCCGGCTCGCGGTCATATGCAATCCAGTAACGGCACATGAAATTAATTGAGCTATCGCCAAATTCGGTAAAGAAAAATTCTACCGGCTTGTCTTTCAATCTGCCATCAATCGAATTAATTGTTTCGAGGACAACTTTTTTGACTTTTTCCAAATCTTCACCGTATGAAATACCAACTTCGACTACCACACGTCTCGTTCCGGTGGCGGAATAATTGGTCAGAGGTTGTTGCAATACCAAGCGACTTGGAATCAGGACTTCTTGCCCATCCAAATTGTTAATGGCAATCGAACGGAGTTTGATTCCTTTTACAGAGCCAAAAATGCCATTCGATTCGATATAATCACCGACTCGGAACACTTGCTTCATGGTGATATAAGCCCCCGAAAAGATATTTGCCATAATATCTTGGAAAGCGAATGAAATCCCCAGCCCGATTATACCCGCACCGGCAAGTAATTTATTGACAGTACCGTCTAATTTCAAAATTCCCAGAGCTATAAGTAAACCAATAGTGACAATTGTCACATAACTTATATTAACTATCAGCTTGTAAACAGGGTTATAGTCAATAGTTTTTTCGAGAAGCCTGACCAAAGCACGTTTTAACCAACGGAAAAATAGAATATATACAAGTAAAAACAGAATGGCAGCTATCAAATTTGGAAATGTGCTCCAAAAATTTATATACCAAGTATGAAGTTGCTCTAATATTAATTCTATTGCACTATCCATTTTCGCTTTGCTCGGCTTTTTTTACTTTTTCTGGTCGCATTTGAGGGAAAAATAAGACGTCGCGAATAGAAGTTTCGCCTGTCATCAACATTACCAATCTATCAATGCCTACTCCCAATCCTGCAGTCGGAGGCATTCCGATTTCCAAAGCATTCAAGAAATCTTCATCAACGACCATTGCTTCATCGTCGCCGTCGGCTCTAATACGGGATTGTTCTTCGAGACGCGCTCTTTGGTCGCGTGGGTCATTCAATTCCGAGAAGCAATTCGCAATTTCGCTACCGTTTACAAATAGTTCAAAACGCTCTACCAAACCGTCTTCAGTACGGTGTTTTTTGGCTAAAGGCGACATTTCAATCGGGTAATCAACTACGAATGTAGGCTCTATCAGGCGATGCTCCACTTTTTCACCAAAAATCAAATCGAGAATTTTCATCGAGCTCATCGTTTTGTCGGTTTCGATTCCCATTTCCTTTGCGGCAGATGCAAGCTCGTCACGCGATAGACCTTTCAAATCTTTGCCTGTATATTCCTTGTACAAATCAAACATCTTAGCACGTCGGAATGGCAGCGCAAAACTTATGCTATTATCGCCGAGCGTGACATTTTCGCTTCCGTTGACTTCTTTGCAAATTTTATTGATTAATTCCTCAGTCAGTTGCATCATCCAATTATAATCCTTGTAGGCAACGTAGATTTCCATTGCAGTAAACTCAGGATTGTGCATCTTGTCCATACCTTCGTTACGGAAGTTTTTGCTGATTTCGTAAACGCCTTCAAAACCACCCACAATCAATCTTTTGAGGTATAGCTCATCTGCAATACGCAAGTAAAGCGGAATATCGAGTGCATTGTGGTGACTCACAAATGGGCGTGCAGTAGCACCGCCATAAATAGGTTGCAAGATTGGAGTTTCTACCTCGAGCCAACCGCGACTATCGAAGAAATTTCGCATTGTGCTGATAATTTTTGCTCGCTTGACGAAAGTATTGCGGATTTCGCTATTGACAATCAAATCAATATAACGCTTACGATAGCGAGATTCCTTGTCGGTAAAGGCATCGTGGACAATTTTGTTGCCGGCTTCGTCAACTTCTTCTTTCGCTACAGGAAGTGGTTTGAGAGATTTCGCAAGCAATTCTTGAGATTTAACATGAACCGAGATTTCGCCCATCTTCGTTCTGAACACGTAGCCATGCACTCCGATAATGTCGCCAATATCGTATAGTTTTAAATTATCATAATTTTCACCTATTTCGTCTTTCTTGAAGTATAGTTGAATTTTACCGCTTTGGTCTAAAATGTGGCAAAAAGTAGCTTTACCCATACGGCGGAAACTCATGATTCTCCCCGCGATACTTACTGATGCGAAGTTTGCAGGATTTTCATCGTCAAAATTGTTCAATATTTCCGATGAATTGTGAGTTTTCTCGAATGAATATGGATACGGGTTGATTCCTTTGGACTCTAATAGTTCAATCTCTTCAAGCCTTCTTAATTCGGGGTCTATGTGTTGTTCTGTCATATTTTGAAAAATAATTTTCGTTTAAGTTGAAAATAAACATGCAAATTAACAAAATTTTGAGGTAAAATAGCACTATGTGGTTTTTTTTTATTATTTTTAACAAATAGAAATACTGTATTTAGCACAATTTTGTATTATTAACATTTTGAGGAACTGATTGAAGTCAATTTATTTCGCGCATTTTGTAGCCCCAAGGGGTATGAAAGAACCACAAAAATCTCACAGGACTAACAACGAAATTAAAGTACCCGAAGTACGTGTCATTGATGCCGAAGGTGAAATGCTTGGCGTTATGAAAACTCGTGACGCTATTAAACTTGCTGAACAAAAAGAGCTTGATTTGGTAGAAGTTGCACCAAAAGCCGAACCACCGGTGTGTAAAATCATTGATTTCGGCAAATTTGCATATGAATTGCAGAAAAAAGATAAGTTGCAAAAACGCAACCAAGTCCAACAGCAAATGAAAGAAGTCAGATTCAAATGGAGAACTGACACTCACGATTTTAATTTCAAAGCTCGTCACGCCCGTGCTTTCCTCGAAGAAGGCAACAAGGTGAAGGCTTCCGTTATGTTCCGTGGTCGCGAAATTACTCACCAAGAAATCGGCAAAGAACTCTTGATGCGATTCATCGAAGAATTGCAAGATATAGCTAAAGTTGACGTATTGCCCAAAATGGAAGGCAGAAATCTGTCTGTTATTCTATCTCCTGACCCAACGAAAATCAAGAAAACGAAATAAATTAGCTATTGCAGAATAATTTTTTCTACTAAGAAATTTAGACCATCGGTGACATGAATGAAATACATTCCCGATGGTAATTTTTTATCTGCTAAATTAATCGGGACTGAACTTGCATCCGTTTCTAACTCTGCCCGATAGATTTCTTCACCTACAAGGTTACGAATTATAATCGTTCGCGGAACAAAATGGGCGCAATGCACTGTCAGCAAATCTCTTGCCGGATTTGGGTATATAAACATCTGTGGAATGGTCAAATCCGAAACTGACGACACATAATCATCATCTCCACCGGACTTTACCTCTCCGGAGGGTTTGTAATTTGTGTTAATAATTTCAAATGGCTCAGACCAAATTTCACCACATTCATTCCAGAATTTGTATTTGTAAATGCCGGATTTGAGATTTGTGTTGTAGCCACCAATGTAGAAAGCATGGAATTTTTCGAGGTAACCGGTGATTTTACGTTCTTCAACTTTTCCCAAGGGTTCATCTTCGAAATACAGTTGTGCATACAGTATTGGTCCATGCGAATAAACAGCACAATTCTTATGTGGCAAGTAGTTGTCTTGATTGACTATCGTTGGGGGGAATTGCTTTCTAACTTCAGGCGAACCTTTGACTTCGAGATAAATTAAGCCCAAATATTCGAGTTCTCCGCTTTCTTTATGTTGTCGCCAAGCTTCGTAGGAACCGGTATCATCCACTATTACCCAAGTAAAATCAAGTTTATGTGTTCCGTTGCCTTTGATACGGAAATTGGGAACAAGGGACTTCTTGTCTTTGTGCCAAATGTAATTGTAATTTTCTTCACCATCATTTGCTTTTTCAAATTCGAGGACTCCTTTGTCGAAAGTGCAATAAATGACATCTTCATTGCCCCAATATACATTTACAGTATTAGTTACCAACGTTGTGCAAGGATGCGTGATAACGCAATAATATTTGCCAACGTCAGATGGCACAGCCATGCGTGGAAAGCCTCTTTCTCCCAAATCATAATTCGAGGCGGACATATGATATTCGGATTTGACACTCGAGTCATCTTGGAACCACTCAAATTTGCACAATCTATTGCTATAGATATAAGTCCTGAGTTCGACTTGACCGGCATAAAAATTAGCTCTATCAAGAACAACAAAATCCTCCGGCTGTCTCGTAATAAAAGGTAAAAAAGCAGGGTCTATTGTGAATAGTTGCGAATTTTGAGAAATATCAAATTCCGGCATCGTTACCCTGCAATAATAGGCTATCGCATCTTTATTTTGAACGTCGTTTATCTGAAGTCTTTTGGTTTTGGTTCCTACAAACTTTTCTGATTCTTTAACCAGCCTCAGCCCGGTATTGTACCATTGATATTCTAATTTGGCATCAACCAATGTTTCGACTTCTACCTCGAGATATGCAGTGCCGCCTTCGCAATCGTCGTAATCAAACCCAATATTGTGAATTTTCATATAAAAACCATCGCCAATAGAGGTGTAAATAGTATCCTTTCCGCAGCGCCCCTCAGCGATGCAAAAGTATGTGCCTCTGTCGGAATATACCATATCTTTAATTATCAAATGGTCAGACCAAGCTCCGCTGATTCTGCCGCCATCTTTGAGTGCGATGATTTCCGGCACTCTTGTAAAAACATTTAAAGTGTCGCGATACCAGCGAAATTTAGTATTTCCGGCTTCTTCCAAATCCAAGGAGTGAATTCCCACTTTGAATTCTGCCGTTGCTTTATATGTCCATTGTTTACTAAGCGGGGCAACTGTAAATTGAGTTTTTGTTGATACAAATACGCTGATAGGACTGCTCATAACTGATTGACACGAATAATCGGATGATACGACGCATTGGTAAGTGCCATTTAATTCATACTCTGCATTCTCGAAAATCAATGCTGTCTTGTTCGCACCGGGGATTAATTTCCCGTCTCTGTACCATTGATATTTTAGTCCGCTACCATCGGCATCAATCTTCAACACGATTGGCTCGCCTTTGCATACAATTGCAGATTCGGTTTGGGAAGTGATTTTCGGAGTAGTGGCGATTCGTATATTATCAACTCTCGCTATTTGGTCGCTTAATTCGCCGTTGTCAACAATGATGTTTAAATCTATATCATACCAATAAGGGTCATCAATAATCAAAGTAAATTCGTTTCCGCTAAAACTATTGGTCAACAGTTTTGATTCGCCGAATTGATATTCAGCCAAGCTAATTCTTACGTTTTCAACATTATCGCTGAATTTGATAATAAGTGGAGAATCCGAACAAATTACAGAATATGGCTCCGGGCTGACAATATCAAGTTTCTCTTGAGCAAATGAAATTTGAAAATGAAGAAGCCCAATTATGATTAATTTCAAAATATTATTTCGTGACATAAACACTCCGATTGAATTCATACCATTGTTTTTTTTAGGCAAAGAACATCTATTCAGATATTATAAACATCTAATTTAACTAAAAGCACAGAACGGTTTCTAAGGCTATTCGACTATAAATCTATCATACAGAATTCGAGAACCATCTGTTGCTTGAATGAAATATGCGCCTTTAGGCAAATTATATCCTGATAAATCTATTATCACCGAATTAGAATGGTTTTCGATTGCTATTTTATCTATTTCGACGCCTAATAAATCTCTAATAGTTATAACTGAAGCTTTTAAGTCCGCAAAATGTACAGTCAGATAATCTCTTGCCGGATTTGGGTATATAAACATCTGTGGAATTGCAAAATCCGAGACAGAAGACACATAATCATCGTCTCCACCGGGCTTTACTTCGCCCGAAGGCTTATAATTTGAGTTAATAATTTCAAATTGTTCAGACCAAGATTCGCCACATTCATTCCAGAATTTGTATTTGTAAATGCCGGATTGTAGATTTGTATTATAGCCACCAAGATAGTAAGCATGAAATTTGTGGTTGATATTTGTAATTTCACGAACTTCAACTTCACCCAAAGGGGCATCTTCATAATAAAGTTGGGCAAATAGCATAGGTCCATGCGAATAGACAGCACAATTCTTCTTTGGCAAGTAGTTCCCTTCATTGACTATCAAAGCGGGGAATTGCTTTCTAACTTCAGGCGGTCCTTTGACTTCGAGATAAATTTTGCCCAAATATTCGAGCTCTCCGCTTTCTTTATGTTGACGCCATACTTCGTACGAACCACTATCATCAACTATTACCCAAGAAAATTCGAGTTTATGTGTTCCGTTGCCTTTAATTCTGAAATTAGGTACAAATGGTTTCTTTTCCTTATGCCAAATGTAAGTGTATTTTTCTTCGCCATCTTTAGCTTTATCAACTTCGAGGACACCTTTTTCGAAATTGCATAGAATGACATCGTCATAACCCCAAACTACATTTACGGATTTAGTTGTCAATGTTGTACATTGGTGCGTTATAACGCAGTGATATCTCCCGACGTCCGTAGGGACAGCCATACGAGGATTCCAGGGTGGTCCGATCAAATAAGTCGAACTTCCCATACTATAACCAGTGTTGACTAAGGTATCATTTCGGAACCACTCAAATTTACAAATTCTATTACTACTGATTCCTGTCAAAATGGCAAGTTGTCCGATGTATAAATTTTCGCGGTCACGTACTATATAATCTTTCGGCTCGCGTATAATTTCAGGAAGGTAAGCAGGGTTAATTGTGAAAATTTCCGAATTTTGAAATATATCATATTTCGGCATTGTCACCCTACAATAATATGCTTTTGCATCTGCTTTTTGCACATCATTAATTTGCAGCTTTGATGTTTTTGTCCCCACAAATTTTTCTGATTCTTCAATCAGTCTCAGCCCTGTGTTGTACCATTGGTATTCAATTTCGGCATCCACCAATTTTTCAACCTCAACTTCGAGAAAGGCAACGCCGCCTTCACAATCGTTATAATCATATCCTAAGTTGGTAATTTTCATGAACAAGTCATCACCAATAAAGGTGTAAATAGTATCCTTTCCGCAGCGTCCTTCAGCAATGCAAAAGTATCTGCCTCTGTCGGAATGTATCATATCCTTGATTATTAAATGGTCAGACCAAGCTCCGCTGATTCTGCCGCCATCTTCAAGTGCGATGATTTCAGGCGACAAGGTATAAATATTTAAAGTATCGCGATACCAGCGAAATTTTGTGTTTCTGGCTTCCTCCAAATCCAAAGAGTGAATTCCAACTTTGAATCCTATAGTTGCCTTATATGTCCATTGAATATTGAGCGGTGCAACTGTAAATTGAGTTTTTGTTGAAACAAATACGCTGATAGGACTGCTCATAACTGATTGGCACGAATAATCGGAGGAAACGACACAATGGTAAATGCCAATTAAATCATGCTCTGCATTCTCGAAAATCAATGCAGTTTTGTTTGCATCGGGGATTAATTCACCGTCTCTGTACCATTGATATTTTAGACCACTACCATCGGCATCTACTTGCAAAACGATTAGTTCGCCTTTGCAAACAATTGCAGATTCGGTTTGGGAAGTGATTTTCGGGGATATGGCAATTTTTAGTGGGGCTATTTGTGTCAATAATTCTTGTGTTTGAGAATTTTCGATTACAAGTCCTATCTCTTTATCATACCATGCAGGGTCGTTAATTTCCCAAATGAAAGTCGAGCCCGTGAATGATTTTGCCAATAGCTTCCTTTCATGGAATTGGAAATCAATGAGGGAAATATCGACAGCTTGCGTCATGATTTCCTCGAATTGCACGACTAATGCATCGTCTGAGCAAATGACGGCTCCTGTAGCCGGGCTAATGAGCGTAATCTCTTCACTATGCAAATCTGCATAAAGGAACATCAACACCACCAAAATTGAAAACTGTAAACTTAAATTTTTCATGTTTTTTATTTCCTGAATTCTCCTTACTGTAAAAAACAAGTGAAACTTCGTTTTGTTACATTTGAAAGCCATTTTTTTTTTCAAATCGGTAGAAATAAATTAGGTCAATCGCTATAAATTTGATATTTTTAAATCAATTAGAACTTATAAATTGAAAATAATGAATGAATATATAGTTTTTGATATAGAAACATCGTCTGTCAATTGGGATGAACTTAGCAGTTCGCAGCAAGAATACCTGATTCGGAGGGCAGATACACCAGAGGAAATCGAAAAAACCAAGTTTGAAATGTCTCTATCGCCTTTCACCGCACAAGTAGTTTGTATTGGGCTAATCTTTGCACAAAAAAATGAATTAGGCGAATTGGATATCAAAGCCAAATCTGCTTTTTCGGCAAATAACTCATTTGACGAAGATTCACCATTGGAAAAAACTGAACTTGCCGATGGAACGATAAATTTAACCGGCAATGAAAAAGTCATTCTCGAAAAATTTTGGAAAACGCTCGAAGGGCACCCAAGGGCGATTTTGCTATCGTTCAATGGCAGAAATTTCGATTGTCCTTTTTTGATGCTGCGCTCGGCATTGTTGCGTGTGAAAGCATCGCGAAATCTGATGCAAGGTACAAAATTCAATTACGATAAGCATATTGATTTGGCAGACCAATTGACTTTCTTTTCGGGCTCATTTTACGGTCCCACTCGGCGATACAACTTCGATTTCTATTCCCAAGCTTTTGGCATAGTATCTCCGAAATCAGCCGGTGTTGACGGCTCGATGGTGCCACAACTTTTCCGCGACGGCAAAACCGATGTTATAGCCGAATACTGCATGAGAGATGTGGTCGCTACGTGGGAATTATACTTAATTTTGCGTGAGTATTTGATGTAAGAAATATATTAAAATTGAAGTGGGTATTTTGTAACTTTATATCGCTTTCTACGGTCTTTTGATTATTGTACATGGAGAAAAAATGAAAATATTTTTAAAAATTACGATTTTATTGCTGTTGATGATGTCTATAAGTGGATGTTTTGAAGAAAATCCGACTTATATCGAAAATTATGAAATCAACATGCACACCGAATATTTCACGCTTAATCCTAATTTTTGGGAGCAAGACGAAACGACAAGTTTCCAATGGTTCCAAAAATATGCAGTACCCGTGCACAAATTATACAACCCGCAAAATATGTCAGTAATGTGCTACTACAAGAATCGTTATGGCAATTGGGAAGCACTACCTTCAACCAGAATATTCTGGACTGACGAAGGAGTAATATATTCCGATGAGCTTTGGTTCTCCCATGATGCACAATTTCTTTATATTGACTACCGAAATACGATACCAACAAATCCTTTACCACCACAAGACCCATTAAATATGAAAGTCGTATTTATTGACAAGGGTGTAATCAAACAATAAATTAAGCCGAAGCATGCATCCGAGCGACTTATTTAACGAAATATCATCACTGCGAACCGAGCAAATCAATCGTCGTACAGTCACAATTGACGAAATGACGACAGCCGAAATATTGGCTCTCATCAACGATGAGGACAAGACTGTGGCTGCTGCCGTTCAGATGGAATTGGAGCATATCGAAAAAGCCGTAGAAATGATTGTAGATGCTTTTCGTAACAGCGGGCATTTGATTTATGTAGGTGCAGGCACAAGCGGCAGGCTCGGAGTGGTTGATGCTTCGGAATGTCCTCCTACTTTTGGTGCTGCCCCCGAGATGGTCCGTGGAATAATTGCAGGTGGCAAAGAAGCGGTTTTTCGTTCGCAAGAGGGCGCAGAAGATTCCGAAGAATCCGGCAAACAGGCTCTGATTGAAGCGAATATTACCGACAAAGATATTATTTGCGGGATTGCAGCATCAGGCAGGACGCCATTTGTAATCGGAGCTTTGAAATATGCTGAATCAATCCAAGCGGCAACAATTTATATTTCGACATCTTCAAAAGAGAGCATCACTAAATATGGTGTCTCACCCGACGTGATAATTGCACCAAATGTAGGTCCCGAAGTGATTGCCGGAAGCACGAGAATGAAATCCGGAACAGCCCAAAAGTTGATTTTGAATATGCTGACAACTACTTCATTTATAAAAATCGGTAAAACTTACGGCAATGTGATGGTAGATTTGCAGCTTACAAATCAAAAACTTCGCGAAAGAGCCAAACGAATTCTCATTGATATAGCCGGAATTGAATATTCCGAAGCAGAAAATTTGCTTGATAATGCAAAAGGGCATGTAAAAACTGCATTATTAATGAAATTAAGTGATTCAGATTATGATACTGCCCAAAAATTTCTTAATTTAGCTGATGGAAAAATTAAAATTGCGTTAAAAATGATTAAAGATAAGGATTTGAATTTATGAAAAAATTATTGATGATTCTCATCATATTTTTTGGCTGTCTCAGTGTTCATGCTCAACAGCAGAGCATATTGCAAACTGCATATAATGCGTTAAAAAGCAAGAATTATGATGTATCAATCCAGAATTATACAAAAGCCATAGAAATAAACGACCATTATGCACCGAGTTACTACGGGCGTGGTTTGGCTTATTATTATACAGGAAGCTACAGACAGGCACTGCTTGATTTTAACAAAGCTATCGAATTGGATAAGACCATGAAAGATGCTTACTTTGCAAGAGCACTATGCAACACCCAAACATCTGATTATAACAGAGCTATCGAAGATTTGACAAAATTAATCGAGATGAATCCAAAGGATGCAACTGCATATTATGCTCGTGGCAATGCTTATTATTATTTGGAAAACGATTTATTTGCGATGCAAGATTACAGCAAAGCTATTGAGCATGACCCAAGTTACGGGAAAGCTTATTACGGCAGGGCTGTTGTCAGAAAATATCTCAAGCAATATGATTCCGCTTTGAAAGATTTTGACCAATACCTCGAATTAAATGGCAATTCCGACGGTTTGCAAGAGGAAGTGAACCGATTGATAGAAGAAATTTTAGCTCAAAACTAAACAAAAGGACTAATTATGAAATTGATAAATACTGCTCTAATCATTTTATTATTTATTGGAACGCAAAATGCCATAAGTCAGGGATTTGGCGATGGCGGCACCTTGAGTGGCAATTTTCAAATTGATGCTCAAACATATAACGCCGATTCTGTAATCGGCGCTCCCAAAGTTGATGAGCAAATTCTAAGCAATGCATATTTGAACTTGATTTACCGAAATTCAGATATTGAAATCGGTTTCCGCTACGAGAATTATATGAATCCTTTGTTAGGATATGACCCAAGATTTCAAGGGCAAGGCATCGCTTCTCGTTATATTCGATACAATACCGAAATGCTCGACATCACCGCAGGTGATTTTTACGAACAATTCGGAAGCGGACTAATTTTCCGTGCTTACGAAGAGCGTTCTCTCGGATTTGACAATGCCGTTGATGGTATCAGAGTCAAATTCCGTCCTACCGCCGGAATAGAATTGACGGGTTTGCTCGGCAAACAACGTCTATTTTGGGACAAAGGTGCCGGAATTGTGAGAGGAGCAAATCTCAATATTGATTTAAATGAATTGGCAGAAGAAATTTTACCGGATGATTTGAGCGTTCGGCTTGGCGGTAGCCTTGTAAGCAGATTCCAAACAGACAGAGACCCATTTCTCAGATTGCCCGAAAATGTGCTTGCTTATTCGGGACGATTGTCAGTTTCGTCAATGTCATTCATGTTCGATGCCGAATATTCCTACAAATATAATGACCCAAGTAGTACGAATAAGCTGAATTACAATCCGGGTCAAGGGCTATTGCTAACGGGTTCCATCTTTGGTGATGGATTTGGCTTTTCGCTCAACACGCATTGGGTGGACAATATGGATTTCCGGGGCGACAGAACAGCAAGGTCGAATGAATTGTTAATCAATTTCATCCCACCGCTTACGAAGCAACACGGCTACGCTCTATCAGCATTCTATCCTTACGCATCTCAACCAAATGGCGAAGCAGGTGTACAAGCCGAATTTACTTATAAAATCCCCAGAAAAACATTCTTAGGTGGCAAATACGGAACTACTCTTGATGTAAATTTTTCATTAGTCAATTCTATTGATTCTACCGGAATAGACAAATACACTTATGATGCACCATTTTTGGGAATTGGCGACAGAACTTTTTTCCGCGATATAAATTTTGATATTGCTCATCGTTGGTCTGAAAATTTCAAAACAAATCTCAATATCGTAAGTCTTATGTATGATAAGGATGTAATGGAAAATGAAGGAGCACCTAAATACGGTAAAGTCAACGCAAACATTATAATTCTGGATATGACTTACAATACGAGCGAAACAAATGCTATACGCATGGAGTTGCAGCATATGACATCATCGCAGGATTCGGCTTTTTTTGAGCCGGACAACGTTAACGGGGATTGGTTCCATGCCTTGTTGGAATTTACAGTAGCACCGAATTGGTTCTTTACGATTTACGACCAATACAATTACGGAAACGAATTCGAAGACAAACGCATACATTATTTGAATGGCTCGGTAGCTTATCTGACAGGTCCTACTCGCATTCAAGTCGGGTTTGGCAGACAACGCGGCGGTATAATTTGTGTAGGCGGAGTTTGCCGTGCAGTACCGGCTTCTAACGGCTTATTTTTATCATTAACTACATCATTTTAGATTGATTTTTGGGAGAATAAAAATGAAAACATTAAAATATATAATTCCGTCGCTTATACTAATTTCCATGCTGTTTTATTCATGCGATATAATCGAGCCGCCGTACGAAGAAAATTTCACTCCTGTAGAAATTGATTCGACTAAGAAGAAAGTGCTTATCGAGGATATTACCGGATTTCGCTGCGGCAATTGCCCTGAAGCAGCAGCCTTAGCTCACGAAATTGTCGAGCTATACCCTAACAATGTCATTGTAATTGCAGTTCATGCAGGTGCTTTAGCGGTACCTACTCCATCACGTAAGTATAATTTCCTAACTCAAGCCGGACAGGATATAGCAAATAGATTCAATCTGCCTGCTACACCATATGGTTTGATTAACAGAAAAGCTGTTGGCGGTCAATTTCTATTAAGCCCGAAAGCTTGGGCAACCGCAGCTACGGCTCAAATTCAACTTGATGCAGTCTATAAGTTAGAATTAGCTGCGGAATTTGAGGGTTCGAGCAAAACGATTAACCTCGAAGCAAATGTAAAGGCGCTGGCAATGGGAGCGAACAATCATTTTATCGCGGCATATATCATCGAAGATAGTGTGATTCAATATCAACAAGACGACAGGCTTTATCCCAACATTCATGTCGAAGATTTCGTACATATGCACGTTTTGAGAAGTGCTATGAATGGTTCGTGGGGAACTGAACTCAGCGATGAACCCTTGCTGCTTAACCAAAGCATCAAGAAGAATTTATCATTCACTATTCCTGAAGAAAAAGACTGGGTGCCTAAGAATCTTTCGCTCGTTGTTATGATTCGGGACAACGATACAGAGGAAATCTTGCAGGTTGAAAAAGTGAAATTGATAAAATAATGCGACAAAAAATAAAATGCACTAATTGTTTGAACGAAATTGAAATGAGTTCGATTTGCCCTATTTGCGATTCGGAAAATGAAGTCACATACGATAAGAACAAGGAGTGGGAAGTAGTTTATACTACCAATAATGTAATAGAAGCGGAAATGTTTGCTGCAAATATCGAGGGTGCCGAAATTCCTGTTCATGTGATGTCTCAGATTGATTCAACAAGGATGTTCACTGTTGGGGACCTGGCAATTGTCAAAATATTTGTGCCCTATCCATTCCTACTTGCCGCTTCTCGGATAATTAAGTCAATTGAAGACACCGATATAGAAGGCTGAGAAATGGACAATGATATAAAGCGAAAAATTCAAGATGTGATTGAAAATGACATCAAAGGATTTATAGAAAGCGACGGTGGCAAAATTAAGTTTATGGGATTCGAGGACGGAATTGTCAAAGTTCGTCTCTCCGGAGCTTGTGCACATTGCTCGGCGATAGATTATACTTTAAAAGGCGGAATCGAGAAGATTTTGCAACTTCAATTGCCTGAAGTCAAATCTGTAGAATTAGTCTAAAAAATTATTCTAAGTCAATATCTCTGCCGAAAACTGTCGGCAATTTATAGTCATGATTGCCAAATGCCGAAAATAATTGGCGAGTGGAAAATATTATACCGCCAAATCTCTTTTCGTCCATATTATATGCGAAATCAACTCGAAAAGTATGACTGGGCGACGCTGATTTCGTAAAATGAATACGAAAGCCTGCACCAATCGAGCTATGAAATTTTGAATCGGTAATCTTAGTTTCTCGCTTCCAAACCGAACCAATATCATAAAAAATGGCACCCGAAAAATTGAATATCCAAAAAGGTAAATCCGGGAACCATCGTAGTTCAGTGTTCGATAATAATCTGTTGTCGCCGACTAATTCATTAGCTCTATAGCCGCGCAAACCACGCAAATCATCCAGAATCAGTTGCCTGAATGCAAACCAATTCCATGTGGTTTGTTGCCAAATTCGGGAAGTTAATATCAATCCATCGGCAATTTTATAAAATGCAGTACCAAGGAAGTCCTGATAGGTATATTTTGCAATACTACCTTTGAACGATGTCGCTCCTGTCATCATAGCAAACATATATAAATTGTCGCTATATCGCGAGATTTCGCCTTGTGCACCAACATAGAAGAGATTTTCGCCATTTCTACCCAAAGAGAAAATCTTGCCCAAAGTTGCTGAGCCATAGCCACCAACCGGCATATCTTCGAGATTGTAATAATTTATTTTCCTGACTGTATAAAAATCTTGCGACACCGATGAAAATTGCAATAGAAATTTTCCGGAATTATCGTATGCTTGCCTTACTCCGAGCGATCCTCGGTCAGTTTTGTCCAATTCGACACCAATTGCTGCAAAAATCCTGTCGTGTCGCATCCAAGCTCGAGATATTTGGAATTTGCCAACTTGAATATGAAATGGGTCGAGAATTTTATCCTCAGTTGTATTAAAAATAAAATTACTACCGAAGGAATTGGCAAATGAAAGTCCATAAGAAAACTTGGTATCTAAGGTTCTGAACGGTTTGCCCAATGCAGCGAATTGGTCTGTACGATATTGATTAGCAGTCAATGAGAAATTCCCGCCAATTTCGCTTCGGAACAAGCGCCTTTGAGACAAACTCAAATTGCCCTGCCAGCCTATGTCATTCACAGACCGATATAAGGCTTCGGCACCTATGTAAGTGCCGGTACCTGCAAAATTATGTTCTTCGAGCCGCGCACCATAATTAACTTCACCGCCGCCCGTTCCAAAAAGTAGAGCAGGATATGTTGACCAGCGGTCTTTAGTAGTTATGAATACGTCGTAGGAATTAAAACCGATGGAATCCACTTCCAATACTACATCTGTGAATAATCCAATCGCCCTAATATTTCTCTCAGTTTCCATCAAATAGTCATAGTCTGTCATTTCGTTCTCGGCAAATAACAATTCGTCGCGTATGATATACTCATAAGTCCTAGTATGCAACGAATTCATCAACGGCGAAAGAAAGAACCAATCAGGGTCATTTGGTTCAAACACCTCACGTCTCTCGATGTATATCTTACCAACTCTAATTTCCGAAGCCGGCAATTCGAGACTGAGAATAACAATCACTGACAACAAAATAAAAAATCTAATCATATTTTTCCGAATTCATATACCAAATAAACGATATAGTCCAAATATTAATGGACAAACAAAAGAATTCAAAAATACAAATCAATAGTGTTTATGCGATTATCAAAAATGAAAATTTTTATAAAAATTAGAAATTTTATTTGCATAAATGGTAGCAGTCTATTAATTTAGTAATATAGTAAACGATGTTCCGATAAAATCATTCTGCAAAATGAATCTATTGGATATAAAAAGCAAAATCAAAAGCCTCACAATGATGACAGGTGCGGAGCTTACTGCCGTATTTATTATCCTATCGGGACTTGCAGTCGGGTTGATTTTCAATGCAACATCCGGCAATTCAAACCACAAAAGCTCCAATAATATTGATTCGCTGCAAAAGCAATTAATCAGTTCCGTAACCGAGCAGTTTCGTGATTCAGCAGTCGGTATTGAAGTAAAGGAAATGGCGATAGTCAATGAAATCGCTCCCGAAAGTGATTTGCTTGCAGAGGCACAAGAAGTAACTTTAGCCAAATCTGAAAATAAGTCGGTGTTTGCATCCAAAGGCTCCGTAAAATTGATAGACCTCAACAAAGCATCGAGAGTACAATTGATGCGATTGCCCGGAATTGGCGAGAAAACTGCCGAAAAAATCATCGAGCACCGAACTTCAAACCCATTCTCCAAACCCGAAGATATTATGGACGTGAAAGGAATAGGACCCAAGAAATTCGAGAAAATGAAAGACATGATTGAAGTTAGGTAAAAATTCCTTAATTTTATGTTTTGAAATTGTACAAATTGAAAGAAAATTAATTCGAGGTAATAAAACAATGATTAAGACTACAAAATTTACAGAAATTCACAAGTCGCTCAATGCCAAGATGGTAGAATTCGCGGGCTTTACAATGCCTATTCAATACCCGGGCGGTATCATTCACGAACATAATATTATCCGCGAAAAAGTCGGCATATTTGATGTTTCGCATATGGGCGAATTTGAAGTAAAAGGACCACAAGCATTAGACTACGTTCAGAAAATCACTACAAATGACGCTTCCAAACTTACTATCGGCGCTGTCCAATATTCGGCGATGTGCTACCAAGACGGCGGAATCGTTGATGATTTGCTCGTTTACAAAATTGCCGACGACGAGTATATGCTCGTTGTCAATGGTGCAAATATTGACAAAGATTGGCAATGGTGCGTGGACAACAAAAGCGGTTTCGATATAACATTGAAAAATTCATCTGACGATATCAGTCTTTTAGCACTCCAAGGACCATTTTCGCGAGATACTTTGTCAAAATTGACTGATTCGGATATAAGCGAAGAAAACCAAAAGTTCTACAGTTATCAAATGGGCAAAGTCGCCGGAGTTGATATGATTATTTCCCGCACAGGTTATACGGGCGAACTCGGATTCGAGCTTTATTTCGGTGGCGATGAGAACACTGCCAAAAAGGTTTGGGATGCACTTATGGATGCCGGAAAAGAATACGGCATAGAAGCTGTCGGATTGGGTTGCAGAGACACGCTGAGACTCGAAAAAGGCTACTGCCTCTATGGTAATGATATTGACAATACTACAAACACAATCGAAGCAGGTTTGGGTTGGATTACCAAGATTAACAAAGGTGATTTCAACGGAAAAGAAGTGATTTTGAAAGTAAAAGAGAACAAGCCAAGCCGTCATTTGGTCGGATTTGTGGTAGCTGCCGATAAATTCATACCACGTCACGGTTACGAAATATTTTCCGGCGACACGCAAATCGGGCACGTTACAAGTGGAAATCTCTCTCCTACTCTCAATAAGCCAATCGGGATGGGTTATGTATCTCCCGAATTCCGCGAAGCAGGCTCAAGCATAGAAATTGCTGCTCGCGGCAAAAGATTCCCGGCAGAAGTCATTAAAATGCCCTTTTTGTAGGAGTTAGGACTATACATAAAAATACTCCTGCCAATTAGTGAGGTAAGGGGGGGATGAATGTTTAATGTTGAGGCTCTGAATCTTTTTCCAGTTCAATTATTTCTTTTAAACGTGATGAAATATCTCTCCAATCCGAATGTAAGTTAACGGTCCTAATCAATATTTTATGCCCCAAGTATTGAAAGTTTAAATTATAATCATTTGTGATTTTTGGGTAAAGCAAAATACCTGTTGCGTTAAGAGTTTTCGATTCCTCGTTTTGTTGGTTCAGAAGATATGCGAATAATTGGTAAAGATTGGCTGATTTTATAATTTCCTTACCATATCGAATTGACATTGTTTCGCGGTAAAACTTGGCATCAATGATGATTTTTTCTTGGTCATTTTCTAAAGTTATGTCAGTTTCCATTTGTGGCAAATATTTGTTATTTTCATTGTCTGTGTTATCAAATTGCCACTTGATAGTTTCCTTTTTTACTGTTTTATATTTCCGTTGTTCAATTTTGTAAAAGTTTCTAATAAACGATTCAAAAAGTTGATTCATTTTATTTTCATCTCTTGTGAAGTCTGAAAATTTGAAATGACCTTGTTCTTCAGAAGGGAATGTGTTTTCGTAAACTATTTGACAAACATTCATTACAAAACCGTAGAAACGGTTGTTCCTGTTAAGTTTTACTTGCTTGAACAAAGGCAGTGTGATTTCAATTAGCTCAATTCCTGCTAACATTCTTTGCAAAGAAACTAGTTCTCTTTTTAGTTTATTATCAAGACCTTTGGTTCTAGCTAGTCTATAAATCGTTGAGACAAGAATCCGGTTTGAAATTATGTTGATTGAGAAGTCGTCAAAAGTACATATGGTTCGCTGTTTAAAAAGGAGATTGCTTTTGAGTGTCCGACTAATTTGAATTTTACCTTTGATACCCGCTAATTCGACAGTATGGTCAATATAATTTTTATCAATGCCTCTTTTAAGAAGCATTTTAGTAGCATTGATTAAGACCTTAGCAAAAAGGTCAAGCAATTCTGTGTTGCCATCAATTGATACATTTACTCTTTCCTTCTCGTCTAACTTGTTCCAAGAATAGCAGAGTAAGTAATAAATATTTTGAATAGGTATTTCAATTGGTGCTTGCATATTATTGAATATTTTCACGTTGTTGCGGTTAAATCTTCCTCTTTAATACGTCGAGCTGTGTTTGTACTGTTGCAGCTTCATCAAACCAGATTTCTTCTAAAAGAGGTTTTAATTCAAAATTCAAAATCTCCTCCCACCATTGATTCTCATCTTCATCAAGGTTAAATTTACAAAAATAGCTATGACCAATTTGAAATCCTTCACCAAGATTTATATCTTTCTTGATTTTGCTATTGACTTCAGTTATAGATAAGCAAATATGATTAACCATATCATCCGATAATTTTTTCTCTAAAAGGAAGGTACGGAAATTACCACTATAATCCGGTTGAAGAGTGACAAAAGCAAATCTTCTTCTTAATGCGTAATCAACAATTGCCAAAGAGCGGTCAGCAGTATTCATAGTCCCAATGATATATATATTTTGGGGAACATAAAAACGGTCTTCTTCATCTTCGGCATAAGTTAGCTTCAAGGCAAACTTCTCTTCTCTTTTGTCGGCTTCAATCAGCATCATCAATTCGCCGAATATTTTACTCAAGTTCCCTCTATTTATTTCGTCAATAATGAAAAAGAAAGGTCTGTCAGGATGAGCTAACGCTCTTTGACAGAACAAATAGAAAATTCCATCTTTTAAATCAAAGCCACCATTTTGGGTTGGTCTTAAGCCTTGAATAAAGTCTTCATAGCTGTATGATTGGTGGAATTGAACCATTTCAATGTTTGCATCATTTATCTCATGCATCATTTCATATGCCAATTTTCGAGCGATAAATGTCTTGCCAACTCCCGGAGGTCCTTGCAGAATTATGTTCTTCTTTTTCTTGAGCAAAGATACTGTCTGTAAAAAGTCTTGTTCGCTAATAAAAGGCTTGTCGGAGTCTTCCGAAAAGCTGTATTTCTCAACGTCAATAGCAATTTCTTCTTGAATATCTTTGTCTGCAACAAATTCATCGTCTTGCTTTCTGAAGCTCGCCTGAACAAACTTGAATAATTCATAAGCTTCTTTGTCAGTGAGTGTTTTGTTTTTTCCATACTCTGTCAAAGACCATATTCCACGTTTATCATTAGAAATCAAGTCTCCATCTTTCAAATAATTTCTTGCCCATGCAACTTGATTGTAAATAAGAGGCACACCAGTTTTTGATTTTTGTTCTAATTCCTCTCTTGTAAAATTGAATTCATCAATTACTAGTTTAGTTATCTCAGAAGGTTTTCCTTCACCAACCTTGTTTAAAACTTTTAAAAGTGGGTTGAAAAATCGTAAGAATTTTGGACCTTGTTTGTGGTTTTCAGATTCAGATTTTTCAGAACCATTAGTATCAAACATCAAATCATTTTCAGCAAATACTTCTGCAAGTTCCGGATACAATCTAACATATTCATTTAAAATAAATTCATAAACAGAAGTAGGACTAAATGTATCGGGTCTGAAAAGAGTGATGTAAGTTCCACCTTTACTTCCTTTATGAGTTTTAGAGGTATATTTATAAACTTTGTCAGTAATCCATTTGATTTTTCTACGGTGATTATACCCACCGGCATTCTCTTCATAATAGTAATCACTTTGAATGACTCCTATTCCTATACAAGTATTAACGCCCTTACTAGCAAATATAACATCACCGATATTTGCTGATTTTAGAAGCCAAGCGTTCCAAGTCTGATTTGATTTATTATCTGCTGCCAATCCGGCTTTTAAGTTTACATCTGCATTTGAATTACACATAGAAATATCACCGACATTTAAACTTTCAAATCGAATTGCAACAACTCCTTCATTATAAAATTTATCCCATTCCGAAGCTTGTCTGCCTGGCGAAAATTTGAAGTAATTGCGATTTGATTTGTCAACATTGCTTATGTTCTTTATACTTTCATTGTTCAAAAGATTCAAGTGAATGATTTTGTCGCCCATTTCTTCAAATACTTTGATTATATCTTCAAATGTATTTACAGGCTTTAGCTTGTTGGGCTCAGGTTTAGTCACAGATGACCCCGCATATTGACCGGCAACAGAATCTTTATCAAATTGAACAAAAAACTGATAGCTGTCTTGATGAGAGGTTTTATATTTAGGATATAAAGCTAACCAACAATATGTAGAACCAAAGTTAGCTGTACCATTAAAGTTGACAGTGTGAAGATTATAGTCATATAGTTTTAGTTTTTCTTTTAAATCATCGCCAATAATTTGAAGAAAATAAGAAACTGTGTCTTTAACCGTGTCTCTGAAAAAGAATACATAAAGTATTCGCCAATAATTATTCCAAGCAGTAAAGTAGTCACTGTTCCCAGTAAGGGCTTTATAGTTTGTTAATCCATTTTTGAGTTTTTCAGAATATGAATCAAAATAATCAACATCCTTTGTTCTGATTCTATCCTTAATTTCATTGACAAGTGATCCGCTTACCTTCTGCGATTGTAAAAGTCTTCTGGCTATTTCTGCTCTTAGTAAGTTGACTGGCTTAAAATCCTTTTTTGGGTTGCCATACTCATTGTAAATTTCATCGACTACATTTTTAGGTAGATTATTAAGTGCATCGTATAAATCATCTTGATTTTCGGCATAACTGCTATACTGCTTTGCTAAGTCTGTTATGTATTGAAATTGTTTATTCATATAAATTTTTCTCTAATTGTTTTTTCGTCTTCTTCACATTATTTTAAACAAAATTAGTGATTCATTCCCCATAATTCAAAACAAACTAACATGTTCTCCCTGAGCCGCCTCCAACCATAATTGTAGATATAATAATAGTTCTATGGCGTCACCACTCGTCGCCCTACATTTCATAGCGGCTGCCGAGTATAGTTCGGCGGGAGGCTCCTGTTACAAGGGGCAAGTTTCCGGGCAAACGCTTTAAATTTAATAGTCCGAGATAGGCAAAGGCGATAGCTTCCTTGTAGTCCGAATGAATTCCCCAGTCATCACTTATTGATATTTCGAAATTGGGTAAACGCTTTTGCAATAATCGCATCATGAATTTGTTTGCGGCACCTCCACCGGAAACTATTATCTTGCCGCTTTGTGTGCAAAATGTTTCAATATTGTGGGCAATTGATTCGACTGTGAAATGTGTTAATGTGGCAACAACATCTTCAGCCAAGAAATGTTGGGCAACGATTTTTGCTAAAAAGTGTTGCCCGAAGCTCTCGCTGCCGGTTGATTTGGGTGGTATTTTGAAAATGAAATTATTCGAAAGCAATTCCACCAACAAATCATGTTTCAAAGTACCTGATTCGGCTACTTGTCCTTTGTCGTCAAAATTTTTGGTGAAATAATATTTCATTGCCAAATCTATCAACATGTTCCCTGGTCCTGTATCGAAGGCTTTGATTTTTTGCTTAGGCTTCATCGGCAGATATGTGATATTAGCAATTCCCCCTATGTTCAGGCTTATTACGTCTTTTTCAAGGTTTCGGAAATAGTCTTTGTCGAAAATTGGTACTAAGGGTGCACCTTGACCGCCTAAGGCAATGTCTGCCGAACGAAAATCGAATATAACTTTGAGTCCTGTCCGGTGCGATAGCAGGGGCGCATCAATCAACTGTAGTGTCGAACGGATGCTGTGTTCGCCCATAGCGATAGCCACAGGCTGATGCCAAACTGTTTGCCCATGTACGGCAATTGCATCAATATTTTTTAAAGCTATGTCGGACTTTAAGCATAATTCAATCACTGATTGAGCGTATAATTCGGACAATAATGACGATAAATTGGAAATTAGCGATACACTGATTTCCTTATTTATAACTTGCTCGATAAATTGTCGCGTAGAATTGCTGAACGGAAAAGTATTTGCAGCCAAAAGCTTAAATTCCATCGAATCAGATTTGGCATTAAAATCACATATCGCAACATCAACACCGTCCAATGATGTTCCGCTCATTATTCCGGCTATTACCATAATCAGCCCCTTTTGATTATGTTAGAAATCAATCAATTATCGTGCACTTCATTTTTCGGGCACGATTTCGCAAAATACGAAAATGTCAACTATTATTGTTCTTTGAGTTCATATGGCAAACCAAGGTGCATTTTGATTCTTTCCATCATCATAGATTCTTTAAATCCATTAGATTTCCAGAAATGAACTTTACTTGTGACATGGGATTCCATACCGCTAATTTCTCCGTTTAAAAGTACATAAACCTTGTCATCCGGAGTTTCTCGAACTATGATTTTATATTGCATCCGCCCATTAACCCATACTCCACCGCGAATAAACGGCAAATCGACAGAATAATATCTCATATTTTGGAGAGTTGTGTCGCCGACTGCAAAAATACAAAAGTCGCTTTGAATTGTCCCGCGGTACAAACCTTCGTCGTCTTGTCTGGTATTAGCAGTAATGATTGAACAGTTGATTTCTTCTATAGATTTCTTTGCAGCTTCCCATACAGTATCAAATGTTTGGTCGAGAGTCATTTCATACTTGTCTTTAAGATAAGGGAAGTTGTCTTTAGTTTCGATTGTCTGACCTCGCCAATCGTCTTGTGCAATCAACGATGGGGCAGAAATTATTATGCAAATTAATGAAAATAAAATCGAATTTGTAAATAAGTTTTTCATAATATACCTCAATATTAAAATTCTAAAAATCAATTTCTATAGGAATACCACCGGATTTCATTGATTTATCGGCGGCTTCGAGTATTGCAACCACGTACAATCCCGACTTTCCATCTGTATCAGTATCCACCTCTTTGACGATACAATCATAGAAATGGTTACATTCCTCTTTAAGGGCTTCGTAGTTTTTAATAGCAGGCGACATCATATCGCCAATTCGATATTGGATAAGTGATTCGTAAACATCTTCGCGAGATTTCATTTCAATTCCGCTGTCGAAAATTTTGATTTTCTCGATAGGTTCCATATCATCGAATACGAGCATTTTCCGATTGCCACCGATGATAATTTTGCGAATTTTGACCGGTGAGAGCCAATTAACATGTAAATTCGCCATCATGCCGCTTTCGAACCGAATATTCAAATATGCGATAGATTCGATATCGTTATTATTATATTTATAGGGCGAGATGCCATGTGCAGAAACAGCAACGGGCTTACGGTCTAACAAATATTGCAAAATTGACAAATCGTGTGGAGCCAAATCCCAAAGTACATTGACATCGTGCTGGAAAAGTCCCAAATTTATTCTGACTGAATCAAAATAGTAGATTTCGCCGAGTTCGCCGCTTTCGATTATAGATTTAATTTTGCGGACAGCGGGAGTATAGATAAAAGTATGGTCAACATGCAGAATAACTTTCTGCCGCTTGGCAGTTTCGACGAGTGTTTGTGAGCTTGCAGCGTCAGAGGTCAGAGGTTTCTCGACCCAAGTATGTTTGCCGGATTCAAGTGATCGCTTTGCCAAATCAAAATGCGTATTGACCGGTGTTGCGATTGCTACGGCATCAATAGATGCATCGTCGAAAATTATTCCGGCGTCAGTGACAGCTTTTGCGTTCGGGTAAGATTTTGCAATCTTCTTCAAATGCTCGGCATCAATGTCACAAATGTATTTTAAATTCCAATTCTCCGATGAATTGAAGTTCCTAACTATGTGATTTCCCCAATACCCACAACCAATTACAGCAACATTTTTCATTTTTTCAAGAACATTTTGTTATTATGTAAATTTCATAACATAAATTTATGAAATTCTTTTCAGATTTTCATAAAAAATCGAATAAAAGAGAAATTTTTACTTTGAAATCAATATGAAATCAAAATTTGATTGGATTGTTTATATTTGTAATCATATGGAGAAGAAAATGGATATACCTGAAAAATTAATCGAAATACTGAAAAAAGCTAAGAATGTGGCTATGTTGACGGGCGCAGGAGTGAGTGCCGAAAGCGGAATTAAGACTTTTAGAGACCCCGACGGTTTATGGACAAAGTTTAATCCTGCCGAATTAGCAAGCATTGACGGCTTTATGTCCAATCCCGAACTCGTTTGGGAATGGTACCAGCACCGCAGAGCTATAGTATTCGATGCAAAGCCAAATCCGGGACATTTTGCAATTGCCGAAATGGAAAATTTGTTCGACAAATACACATTAATCACTCAAAACGTTGACAGATTGCACCAAACAGCAGGAGCAACAAATGTACTGGAATTACATGGCAACATAATTGATAATCGTTGCTTAAATTGCAATCGTGATTTCGAGGGTGAAACTTCGTTAGCCGACAAAATTGTGCCTCGATGCACTTATTGCGGGGGCTTAATCAGACCTTGCGTAGTGTGGTTTGGAGAGATGTTGCCCGAAGTGGCATTCATGCAAAGTGAATTGGCAGCAATGCAAAGCGATGTATTTTTCAGCGTAGGCACATCGGGAGAAGTCTATCCGGCAGCAAGTTTGCCATTTGTTGCTCAAAACTATGGTGCAAAGATAGTGGAAGTCAATCCCAATCACACCTCAGTCAGCGATAGTATGGATTTTGTTTTGCGGGGAACTTCATCTCAGGTGTTGCCGTTAATTGTAGAAAAATTAAAAAATCAGGAGACAAAATGATATTTGGAATAGGGACTGATATTGTAGATGTAGAGCGAATCAAACAAGCGATTGAAAGTTATGGACAACGGTTCTTGGATAGAATTTATACCGATACAGAGCAGGAATACTCCGAAAGCTTTAATGACAAAAAATACGTTCATTATGCAGCGCGATTTGCCGCAAAGGAATCATTCAGCAAAGCAATTGGGACAGGCATCACCAAAGGTTTCAAATTCCGCGAAGTGGGAATCAAAAACGAAACAAGCGGCAAACCAATAATGATGCTCGAAGGCGAAATGCTCGAACGATACGGTAAATACAAAATTCATGTGTCGCTATCGCATACTGATGCCAATGCAATAGCTTATATTCTCATAGAAGGCGAGTAAAATTTACTCGCCGATAATTTTGACTAAAACTCGTTTGCGACGCATCCCGTCGTATTCGCCGTAAAAAATTTGCTCCCAGGGACCGAAGTCAAGTTTGCCGGCAGTAATCGCAACAGTGACTTCGCGACCCATGATTTGGCGCTTCAGATGTGCATCGGCATTATCTTCGAATCCGTTGTGACGGTATTGTGAATGTGGCTTTTCGGGTGCCAATCGCTCCAACCACACTTCAAAATCACTATGCAAGCCGCTTTCGTCATCGTTGATAAAGACAGAAGCGGTGATATGCATGGCATTCACAAGAACAAGTCCCTCTTTTATGCCGCTATCCGACACACATTTTTCGACTTCCGGTGTGATGTTTAAGTAGGCTCGACGTGAATTTGCATTGAACCAAAGTTCCTTTCTGTATGATTTCATAAAAAACTCCAAAAAAATATTAAAAAGAATGACAAACATAATATATTTTTTTTAGAAAAATGATTAAATTGCAAGTCTGAATTAGGTTAGAGATTAATAATAAATATGAGATGTTCATTTTATGCTTTTATCGTTTAATTGGTTAAAAGAATTTGTTGATATAAAATCAAGCCATCTTGAATTAGAGGGCATCCTGACTATGTTGGGACTGGAAGTTGACGCTATAAATGATTTATCCGGCAAATACGCAGGGTTCGTTGTTGCCGAAGTAGTGAAAAAGGAAAAACACCCCGACGCAGATAAATTATCAGTTTGTGAAGTTTATGATGGGTCAGAAAATTTGCAAGTTGTGTGCGGAGCACCAAATGTAGAATCAGGTCAAAAAGTAGTTTTCGGCAAAAAAGGTGCAGTTGTGCCAAACGGGGGATTCAAACTCGAAAAACGCAAAATTCGCGGAGTGGAATCCAACGGCATGATTTGTTCGCAAATTGAACTTGAAATGGGCGAAGATGCCGCAGGGATTTGGGTATTGCCCGAAGATGCAACCGTTGGGATGTCTTTCGCAGATTACTACGGCTTGAATGATGTAATCTTCGAAATCAGCATTACGCCCAATAAAGCAGATTGCCTGAGCCATTTGGGTGTTGCACGTGAACTCGCTGCATACTATGGTAGTTCAGTCACAATGCCGAAAGTGGAAATGTACGAAAATGATGATGATGTGAAAAGCGAAATTTCAGTCGAAATAGTTGATGCTGAATTATGCAATCGTTACACAGGAGCAGTAATCAAAAACTGCACAATCGGTCCTTCGCCGGAATGGATGCAAAAGAGATTGCTGAACCTTGGATTCCGACCGATTAATATCGCTGTGGACGTCACAAATTATGTGCTAATCGAAATGGGGCAACCGCTCCACGCCTTCGATTTAGCGAAAATTTTGGGGAATAAAATCATTGTTCGAGCTGCACAAGAAGGCGAAAAATTCACTACGCTTGACGAGAAAGAACGCACACTCGATGCGCAAATGCTCATGATTTGCGATTCCAAACGTCCGGTAGCAATTGGTGGAGTTATGGGTGGTATGAATAGCGAAATTTCAATCACTACTATTGATATTTTGCTCGAATCTGCTTTTTTCAATACATCTTCGGTTAGAAAGACATCGAAAAAACTCGCTCTGCAGAGCGAATCATCATACCGATTTGAGCGTGGCGTTGACATAGAAAATGTTCCTGTTGCGTTGATGCGAGCAGCCGCTTTAATAGCCGAGCATTCAGGTGGCAAGCTTGTCAAGGGCTATGTTGATACATACCCGAAGAAGCATATTCCGCTTGAAATCAGCCTGAATTTTGGCAAAGCAAGGCGATTGATTGGAATTGACATCAGCGACGATAAAATTTGCGAGATTTTGAACAAATTGAATTTCGTCACAATTACCCGAAATGATAATTCTGCTACTTTTCGTGTGCCGGCTTATCGTGTTGATGTGAGCTATGATGTAGATTTGATTGAAGATATAGCGAGATTGCATAATTACGACAATATCGAGCCGAACTACAATTCGATGATTGATTTCGAGCACGAAAGCATTGCGACTCATCTAACGGTGCCGCCCTTACGCAATAGAATTCGCAAATATATGGTCAGCAACGGATTTAATGAAATAGTAACACAAAATCAAATTGACCCGAAATCGGCAGAAATTTTTTCGGATTCGCCCATTATTTTGGCTAATCCTCTTGGGGAAGAATTAAGCAGAATGAGAACTTCACTTTTGCCTTCAGTACTCAAAGTGATTTCCAACAATATCCGCAAAGGCACTAAAGATTTGAAAATCTTCGAAATCGGGAAAACTTTCAGATATGGAGATGATTCCGATTCATTTTTGGAAAATATTATCGAAAATGAAGAATTGATAATTGCCATCAGCGGAAGCCCGGCGCCAATCCAATGGACTCAGCAACGAAATTCGAGCGATTTTTATGACATCAAGGGTATAATACAAGATTTGATGGCAGCGATGAAAATTCAAAAGTACAAATTTGAAGAAGCGGGCAGCACAACCGGCTTTACAGCAATGTCCTTGAACGTCAAAGTTGGCAATCGTGTTATTGGCACTTTCGGTCAAATTGACCCCAAATTTGCACAAATGTATGATTTGGAGCAACAAGTTTTTGCCGGTATATTGAATTTGAGGCTTATTTATGGCACTGAAAACACAAAATATCAATACCTCAAGGTCAGCCCATATCCCGGAATCAGTCGAGATTTGGCTTTCATCTTCGATTCGTCGGTCAAATCTGCAGATATAATGAATTCAATCAACAAGAACGGCGGTGTATTTCTTGTCGGTTTAGATGTTTTCGACCAATTTATTGACAAAAAATTAGGCGACAACAAAAAAAGTCTTGCTTTTACTTTGAATTTCGCCTCTATGACAAGGACATTGACAGATGATGATGTCGAGCGTGATATTATGAAAGTTTGTGAAGTGATAGAATCAGAGTTTTCGGGAATATTGAGAAGAAGTTGAACTAAAAAAAATAGATAGTATGAGCACAGATAACAATCGTATTGACAGTAAGCAAGCATCTCCGGCAGACCCCGAATTGAATAATTTGGTAGTAAAACTTTGGGAATTGGTAAGAAATGCCGGCGAAGGTATAACAGACTTGCGTGCAAAGTATGCCGAATTAGAGTCAAAATACCGAAATGCAGAGCGGAGTCTGACTGACCGCAATAATTATCACGAAAAATCGGAGCAAAAGCTAAATTCGCTTGAGAAAAAAGTCGAGGAATTGAATTCTCAGCTATTTGCAAAAGATAACCACATCCAAATGCTTTCAGAAAGTTCTAAAGAAATCACTGAACTGAAAGCTAAATTAGCAGAAATGGAAAGCAATTTGAGCCAAGTGACTCAAAAAAATACTTTGCTAAAGGAAAAAGCTGCATTTCTGCCAAAATTAACTGATGAACTCGAAGCTGAAAGATTGGCAAATAGGAAAAATGAGCTTACTTTGATTGAAATGAACAAAAAAATCAAAGAATTGACTTCACTCAATGCAAGTTTCAGCATAGTTCAGAAAGAGCTCGCACACAAAAATTTTGTGATTAAAGAAAAATCGGAAAAAATCGAGCAACTCAAAGAACAATTGGAAATAAACAAGAGCAAGGTAATAAATCTCAAAAATATCGAATCCGAACGAAACGATTTGTCCGAGAAATTTGCCAAACTCGAAGAAGAGTACCGATTGTTGAGAAATAGACAGAGCGAAGATTTGCAGATGCTCACGGTCGAAATCGAAGACAAGAACAATAATATCAGAGAACTTGGCTCAAAATTGCAAGAAGCAGAGAATCTGATAGACCAGTTGCGGAATTCGGGCAATAATAAGGATGTGTTGCTGAAAAAATTGGGCGATAATTCTTCAGCATACGAATCAAAATTGTCCTCATTGCAGTCAATTATCGAAACTAATATCGCCGATATAAATAAACTGAAAAGTAAAAATGCCGAATTGGCAAGAATGTTGAACGTTCTGAAAGAGCAGCAACAATTGAATTTGATGAAAGACAGGCATAATTCCGAACTCGTGCAGAAAATCGAAGAAACCGAAGCAGCGATGGTCTTGCTCCAAAAAGAACGTGACAGACTTAAAAAGCTGAACCAAGGCATGAGCGATGATTTGGAACGAACTCGCACATCGCTGAATGAAAAATTAGACTTGATTGACGAATTGACTAAAGAAGCAGAAACCCTTCGCGGGCAACTTCAATCACAAGCAGATTTCGATGAAATTGAAAAGTCAATCGCCGAAAGCGAAGCAAAAATTGAAGATAACGGCGCCAAAATTGAAGAATATGAAGCGAAAATCGAAGAATTGAAATCGGTAATCAGCAAAATGAGTGAGCAAATCATTCATTCCAATACAATTGAAAAACGATTTGACGAATTGAACGAAAAACTGAACAAAGCAACTAACGAGCTAACAGTCAAAGACATCAGCTTGACTCAATCTCGCGAGCAAGTTGATGAACTGGAAAAATTACTCAAGAAGCGATACGAACAGATTACGATATTAGAATCGGAATTGAACGAAATTTACGACAAGGCAAACAGCAACAAGGCTAAGTTTGCGGGATTGACAAACAAAATAGACAATTACATAATGCAAATTGATGAATTCTTAAAATGAAATTAATGAATAGTTAATAATTTTTCTTTTATCAAAATTGCATTATTTTTACGAAAGTGTAATAGTATCAAATTATAATTTTGAATTTTGTATAATAATTGACAACGAAAAAATGGCTGAGAAAAGTTTTAAAGTTACAATAGGCGGTGTAGAATACAAGCTAACGGGCGATAACGAAGATTTGTTACGCCGAGCTGCATCCGAAGTAGATACACATTTCAGCCAAATCCGCGAGCAATACAGCGTGTCGGTATCGGTAAATACATTATCGGTACTATCGGCATTGAATATAGCGGAAAACAAAATCAAATCGGATGAGAAACGGAAATCTGATAATGAATATCTGAAAACTGAATTGAACCGCATGTGCGATACATTAGAACAAGTATTAAAATAAATGTGCTCTAAGAACATTTATAAAGTATAGACGGTTTACCGTACGTTATTTGAAATACAAAGGCTGGATTTTTGCTGCATTATACTATCGTTGTCAACAGTATGTTAGAACTATAGCTTTACTTAGAGGGATTAGTCTCAGATTATTAATAACAGGCCTCAATATGCTTCGGCATAAGCCCCGTGTGGGCTCGGTGGAAGTTAGAGATAGTCGGGCTATTTTACCCAAAAATGACATGAGAGGTTCTCTTCTTCTCAAGACCCGTTGTCTGTATCGAAAGATACTAATTCGGAAGATAGTATTTTGCAGCTTTTTTTTTATAGTTAAATTTTAATAGTTTACAAGAATAGTTTTTTAGGGAGGAGTGTTTAACAAATGGATATAACAGTTATTATCATTAGTAGTATTGCAGGCTTTGTGGTTGCATATCTCATAGGGAATTTCTTTAGTGCAAAAATGACAAAGGCGAAAATCGCCGAAGCTGAATCAAGTGCGAAGAATATTGTGAGAGATGCAGAAAATGAAGCTAAGTCAATTTTGAAAGAAAAGGCATTGGAAGCGAAGGAAGAATGGCATAGGCGCAAGCAAGAGTTCGAAAACGAAGCTCATCAAAAGAGACTTAAACTTCAGGAAATCGAAAGGGCTGTCAAAAAACGCGAAGAAGGGATTGACCAAAAATTGGATACGATCTTAAAAAAGGAAAAGCAAACTCAGTCATTCGACGAAGAACTGAAAAAACGCGAAGAGCGAATTAAGGATAAATTCAAGGAAGTGGACTTGCTTGTTGAAGAACAAGCCAAAAAGTTGGAGCAAGTTGCAGGTTTGTCGCGAGACGAAGCCAAACGCCAACTTATGGACAGCATAATTAACGATGCTAAATCGCAATCTGCAGTTCAGGTTAAGCAGATTCGCGAAGAAACCAAATTGAAAGCTACTCGCGAATCGCAAAATATCATAGTTCAAGCGATTCAGAGAACGGCTTCTGACCATAGCGCAGAAAATACCGTATCGGTAGTGACGCTTGACAGCGATGAAATGAAAGGGCGGATAATTGGTCGCGAAGGGAGAAATATTCGTGCCTTCGAAGCAGCTACGGGCATTGACTTGATAATCGATGATACACCGGAAGCAGTCGTGATTTCAGGATTCGACCCGTTCCGTCGTCATGTGGCAAAAGTGTCTCTCGAAAAATTGATGCTCGACGGACGGATTCACCCGACCAGAATTGAAGAAGTAGTCGAAAAAACTCGTAAAGAGCTCGAATCCGAACTTGGAAACATCGGCGAATCAACAATTATGGAATTAGGCATTCAGACAATGCACCCTGAATTGCTAAAATTAATCGGCAAAATGAAATACCGTACAAGTTACGGGCAAAATTTGCTCAATCACTCAATCGAAGTATCGCACCTATGTGCAATAATGGCGGCTGAGTTGGGATTGGACGTGCAATTGGCAAAACGCGCCGGATTGTTGCATGATATGGGTAAATGTATCGAACAAGACCCAAGTCCTCACGCACTTATCGGGTTCGACCTTGCCAAAAAGTACAAGGAAAAGCATCTTGTATGTAACGCAATCGGAGCCCACCACGAAGATATCGAAATGGAATCGCCGATTGCAGTATTAGTTCAAGCAGCAGACAGTATAAGTGGAGCTCGTCCGGGTGCTCGCCGCGAGTCACTTGAAAATTACGTCAAGAGATTGCAAAAACTTGAAGAAATCGCCATGAGTTTCATAGGTGTATCTAAAACTTTTGCTATCCAAGCCGGTAGAGAAATCCGCGTAATCGTCGAGCCGGATAGAGTAGATGATGCTTTGGCAGACCAAACAGCTTTTGAAATTGCTCAAAAAATCGAAAGTGAAATGGAATTCCCCGGGCAAATCAAAGTTACTGTCGTTCGCGAACGTCGTAGCGTAGCAATGGCAAAGTAAATATTCTCAGAATTTAGATTTTTTTAAAGCTGCTTCAACTATGGAGCAGCTTTTTTGTTACTTTTTGCACATAATTTCACATTACATGTTCTAAATTTAAAAAATTTCACAACAAATAGATATTTTCACAAAATCAGGCGTACTAATATTTAATTCGCTCCGTCACTATATTTTTTTAACAATTTGAGAAATTTATGCGACGATATTTTACTCCTTTATTGGCGGCATTAGTCTTGCTTTCTGCTGTCACACTCTTTGGCGAAACTAATCCAAACGAGGCTAAACAAAAAGCTATCCAAAAACTGAAATCATTAAAACCGGACGAATTCCTAAAACTCCACAAACCAAAACGCCCAAGCGAAGAAAATTTATTAATATACAAGGAAGCCGCCAAGTTAATTGCTCCAAAAGGGGATAACCGTCTCCAATCTAAAGAAGAATTTAAAATGGATTCTCTGCCGCCCTCATTCCGCGTTCCGGGCGAGTTTGAAGAATCGCAAGCTGTCTTGGTTTCTTGGCCCTCTTATGCTTATGATGCCAAAGGAAACTTTGTTGAACCGTTTACTCCCGGAGTAGGCGTAAAGTTTAAAGAAACCGGTGGCTTTGAATTAGTAGAAATCGTAGGCTATGAGCTTGATTTATTTGAAGATAGTCCCTTTCCAATTTTATGGGCTGAATTAATTGATGCAATCCAATATGAATGTACAGCTTGGATACGCGTTGCAAATTTGGAGGATACAGTTAAGTTGCATGAATACATGAATTCAATCGGTAAACCATTGTATAATTATGAATTTCTAAGCGACCCCGATGGTGAAAATGCCTTTTGGACACGTGATTTCGGTCCTTATGGTGCTTACGATAATTCAAATGACAGTTTGTTTTTTATCAATGCCCAATATTACCCAATAAGACCTATAGACAATGATTATCCGGAGCTATTGGCATCAAATAAGGGTTATAAATTTTTTAGTTCGCAACTTGAAACCGAAGGCGGAAATATCATAGCTGACGGCAAAGGAACAGCATTTTTTGGCGACGTTATATATTGGAATAATGCCGATAGCGTTGGACCGGGTTTGGTAATTAAAGAGCGATGGAGTACTGACAGAACGCGTGAGGAAATGACGAAAGTTTTCAATTTAAAGAACAGACATATTTTGAATTCGCTGAATTGCGACGGCGGAACAGGGCATTTGGACATATATTTGAAGCTAATTGACGATGAAACATTTATTATCACCAAATTCCCCGATAAATATAATTCAGTCAATTTTCCGGATTATGCTTTGATAAACAATAACAGGAAAGCAATCAGTGAACTGAAATCAGTGCATAATACGCCGTATAAATTTCTGGAATTGCCATTACCGACAGATGACAACGGAACTCAAAACAGAGTTAGATGCGAAACATTCCAACAAGATGCACGCGGATTTATCAATGGATTAATAGTAAATAAGTCATTTATTTTTCCTTCATATTCTGACGATATTGATGGCAATTCACAGCAAACGCAAGAAGTTGTAGAGCTTCTGAAATCATATTTGCCCGGATACAGAATTGTACCTATTGATAGCAGAGTGTTATCGCCACTTGGTGGAGCACTTCATTGCATAACGATGCAAATTCCCGCCGATAAACCGGTTTATATCAAGCACAAAGCAATTCGTGGAACAGTTTCGACAAAAGCACCTTACGAAATTGCGGCAGTAGTTGAGCATAGCGACAGTCTTGTGAAAGTAAATTGTCATTGGCGAATCAAAGACCAGCCGGTTTGGTTTATAGCATCAATGCAAGCATTGGATTCCCTTTATGTCGGTTTTATCGCAAATGGAGTTCAGGACGGGCTTGAAATTGAATATTATTTGCAAGCCGAAACTGTGAACGGTAAAATTGTAAACTATCCGATAACTGCTCCAGATGGATATTTTGGTTTCAAATATATGGACCCTGCAAGCGTAGCCGATTTTACAGGTGTTGAAATTGCAATTTCGCCCAATCCGGCAAGCGAATATATTGAAATTAATAACAACCCTACGGTAAACCGTAGTGTTGATGAAGTTTCTGAAATTAAAATCTACAATAAACTTGGGGAATGTGTAAGTAACCACCCTCCGACAGGCTCAGGGAGCGGGAATTTAAGAATAGATATTTCTCATCTTTCCGCCGGAGTATATTATTTGAGAATCGGAAATCGCACGGAAATGTTTGTGAAGATATAGTTTAAAGATGTGCCACATCTGGCAGGTGTGGCACATTTGAAACGTCAGGACAAAACGCTGTTCTGGTGAGACGAATTTATTTATTTTGTAAATATGAGATTTTTTTTAAATCGTTTGAGATTTTTTCATCATTCATGTGTCTTAATAAATATAGAATATTGGTAGAAAAAAAGTTTATTTTTGAAGACTTGAGTTTGAAGATTATCGAATTCGGATTGCCGGAAATAAGCAATTGACGAGAATGTTTTAATGGATGAAATTATTTGTATCATTTTATAAATGGGTGTTCAATGAAAAAGATTTTTGTATTCTTAAACCTTATTTGCTTTTTATTTCTATCATGCTCCGAAGATCCTGCCTCTCCAACAGATGGAATGATAGTCGGTTATGTAATTGACCAGAGCTCCAAGGTACCACTCAAAGATATATTTGTTTATTCTGAACCACCGACCGAAACTGTTGTTACTGATGAAAACGGCTATTTTTATCTCGGTAATGTAACACCGGGAGATTATAGAATTATAGCAACAAACCCGGATTACTATATGGCAAATGTATCAATTAGCGCCAAAGCCGGAAAAGAGTCACGTGCATATATTCATATTACATCAAAAGTGGACGGGAACACTCCTCCTGATAGTCCAATTATCACATATCCTAATAATGAAGCCATTGTTAACAGCACGAGTATAACAATAGAATGGGAGTGTGAGGATGTGGATGGTGATAAACTCAGCTATGACGTCTATTTAGATTTTGTAAATCCACCTTTAAAAAAAGTTGCCTCTCGTATTAACGCAAAAAGCTTTATTACTCCGCAATTATTGGATTCATCGAAGTATTATATCAAAATCGTGGCTTATGACACATATGAAGCGATGTCTGAAAGTTCTGTATCGAATTTTACGACTCGATACGACCCCAAAGCACCAGCAGGAGATATCCTTTTGCATTTGCCACTAAATGCTACTCATTCTGATTCAGGTCCATTTGAGCTTCCAACCAATGCCACAAACTTGTCATACACAAACGATCGCAAAGGTAACCCTATGAGTGCAGCATTATTCAACGGAACGAACTCAAAAATTACTATCTCCAGCCCAAAAGTAAATATCGGACTGAATTACACAATTATGTTTTGGTGTTATCTCGAAAGTTCAATGGGAAAAATCAATAATACCGACAATGTTATATTGGGTATATGGGGTGCGGCATCGCCAGGAAATGCAAGTTATTCGTTTTATATGTACAATGAAAATACTTTCATTTTCAGAGTTTGTAGTGGCACAGATTATAGTTCAGATGTTAGAGCTATAATACCGAGTAAACCCGCTTGGTATCACGTCGCCATGACCTCGATAGACGGAAAATTGACGATATACTTAAATGGAGAACCGAAAAGTCAAATTCCATATGCTGTAGCTCAGCAATCAGTATTACCATTAATAATCGGCAGCAGCTATGACGGCTCTTCCTACTTCAAAGGTGCTCTAGACGATATCTATATCATTTCGAAGGGTTTGAGTCAAAGCGAGATTGTTAAAATAATGGAAAATTAAGCGAAAAGATGTCGCAATGCGAACTTTGCGGTTAATTGTTTTAATCCTGTTCATCACGAAATCCTGATAATCCTGTTCAAGATGGACAAGGCTTCCCCCTATCCTTTCCTCAGTTGCTCGAAGAGTTCTTTTTGTTTGCTTGTGAGATTTTCAGGCAATTTGACTTGCAATTTGACGAATAAGTCGCCCTTTGTGGCTGGGTTGTCGTATTTGGGCATTCCGAGACCTTTGAGCTTGAGTGTTTTTCCGGATTGTGATTCTTTGGGTATCGTGATTTTGACTTTGCCGCCGAGTGTTTCAATTTGGGATTGACCGCCTAAAATCATTGTATAAAGGTCAACGACTGCTTCGATGTACAAATCATCGCCTTTTCGTTCATATTTTGCGTGGGGCTTTACTTTCACTTTTATGAGCAAATCTCCCGGGGCGCCACCGTGAGAAGCGATATTTCCTTTGCCGGGGATTTTCAGAATTTGTTCATCTTTTGTGCCGGGTTTGAATTTAACTTCCATTTTCTCGCTCGAGGTGCCTATTAATTTCGTTGTGCCGGCGTAAGCTTCTTCGAGCGTGATTTCAATCTCCAACTCTGCATCTTTCCCTTTTTGGGCTGTTGGTGCTTGTGTTTGGGCTTGTGTGAATGGATTCCGTCTGCCGAATCCACCGAAAACCCTATCAAAAAAGTCGGAAATCCCGCTTCCGGTATCGAAATGGTCTCCTGCGGAATGCCCTGTTCGCCGAGATTGTTGTTTTGCCATCCATTCCGTCCAATCGAAGTCATCACCTGTGCCTCCGGTTTCGCGATGACGATTCCAAGTGCTGCCAAGGTTGTCGTATTTTCTTCTTTTTTCAGGGTCGCTCAGTACGGCGTATGCTTCGCTGATGTCTTTAAATTTCTTGTCGGTATCGGAACCCTTGTTTGCATCGGGATGATGCTTTTTAGCCAGCTCGCGGTAAACTTTTTTAATTTCGGCAGCTGATGCCTTTTTGTCCACACCAAGTATCTTATAATAATCTTTGAAATCCATTGCTTTTTTCTCATATTTTTCAAGTAACAATTTAATTACGTATTTTTGTACTATTTATTACTATTATTGGTTTTGGTTGATATTTTTTTGCAAATTTGAGGGAATTCGAAGCATAAAAATGTTTTTTTACAGATTTATATATAATATCATAATTCATGTCGGGAACTTGTTTCTGGCTTTCAGAGGGCATTCAGACCCCAAAATTGCCGAACGCAAAAATAATGTCGGCAAGTTGTTGGCTCAAATGCCTGTGAAAGCAAATGGTGAAAAGCGAATTTGGTTTCATGCTTCGTCTATGGGCGAATTTGAGCAGGCAAAGCCAATTATCGAAAAAATCAAAGCACAAACACCGAATATTAAGATTTTCTGCTCATTTTTCTCGCCGTCGGGATTTTTGAACCAGCGACATTACGAATTTGCCGATTATGTTTTTTATATGCCTATTGATACCAAATCCGAGGCAAAATCTTCTATCGCCAAGATTCAGCCGGACTTGGTAGTTTTTGTTCGATATGATGTTTGGTTGAATCATTTGGTAGTTCTGAAAAAGCTGAATATCCCTACTTTTTTAATTTGCGCATCGTACCCAAGCAATGTGAAATTAGCATCGAGCGCATTGCTCAAACCATTTACGAGATATATTTACTCGTATTTCGATAAAATTTATGCCGTTAGCAAGTTGCATGGGGATTTGTTCAGAGGGATTGGTGTCAAAACGGATATCATTGATTCGAGCGATACAAGGCTCGATAGAATCAGCTCCCAAGTGGCAAAAGCACGGGTCAATCCGATTATTCCGATTGAATTTACAAAAGATACGATGACACTTGTGGCTGGGAGCACTTGGGAAAAGGACGAGAATATGCTAATCGAAGCTATCGAAAATGTGAATAAGTCTCTTTTCCGAATTCGGATGATTCTTGTTCCTCATGAACCAACTATTGAAAACATCGAGCGGCTCCAAAAAAGTTTAAGAAATCATGTTTTATTGAGTTCCTTGAATTTTGAAGATATTGAAGAATTCGAAAAATTGGGTAATAATCACATAATTGTTGATAGTATCGGCAAGCTTTTATTTTTATATGCAAATGCGGATTTTGCATACGTTGGGAATGGTTTTGGAAAATGTGTGCATAGCACTTCGGAGCCAGCCGGATATGGATTGCCGATTGCCACTGGACCGAACATTTCGGGCTCGCCTGATGCAACTGAATTGCATAGAATCGGTGCTTTGGAAGTGATTGAAAATGTTGACGAATTGTATAATTGGCTTAATATGATGTTGGAAAATCTCGAACGAAGAAGCACTCAAGGTGATTCTGCGCTAAAATATGTTAATCAGGGCAAGGGCGAAGCTGATTTAATTTCAAAAGATATTCTTGGCTTAATCGCCAATAAAAAGTACGATTCAGGTTTGGATAAAAAGGTTTTGGAAAATGAAAAATAAAGTTGTTGCACTAATTCCTGCGAGATATGACTCTAAGCGGTTTCCGGGTAAATTGACTGCGTTGCTCGGCGAAAAGAGCGTCATAGTTTGCACTTACGAAAATGTGCTAAATATGGGGATTTTCGATGACGTTATCGTCGTCACCAATAGCCATATTATCCGCGATGAAATTGATAAAGTGGGTGGCAAAGTGATTTTCAACGATAGCATTCATCCGTCCGGAACTGATAGAATAGCCGAAGTTGCCAAAGATTTGGACTACGATATAATTATCAATGTGCAAGGAGACGAGCCATTTATCGGGAAGAAATCTCTCGAAGACCTGATTAAGGCTTTCGATTCCGATGATGTTAGCGTTGCGACTTTAGCTCAAAAGCTTGAAAGTGAGGAAGCAATTTCAAATCCGAACAATGTGAAAGTGATTTTAGATTCAGAAAATATGTCGCTATATTTTTCGCGTTTGCCTATTCCGTTTGCGCGGGACAAAGGTACAGAAGTAGAGCATCTGAAGCACATTGGAGTTTATGCCTTTCGCAAGGAATCTTTGCTCAAATTCGTTGCGCTCCCGATTGGGAAATTGGAGCAAATCGAAATGATAGAGTGTTTGCGATTTATCGAAAACGGAATAAAATTGAAAGTAATTTTGACAGAAACAATTGGTATTGAGATTGATACCGAATCAGATTTGCAAAAAGCAAAAGAATATTTAAAAACAAGTAATGACAAAGTGGGAAAATGATAATAGTTAAAATGATGGGTGGGCTTGGCAATCAGATGTTCCAATGGGCTTTGGGCAGAGCGCTTGCCATCAAAAACAGCTCAGAATTCAAAATTGACGTATATTTTTTGATAGAAAGGCAACCTCGCAAAAATTTTACTATCAGGACATACGATTTAGATGTTTTCAATTTGAATGCTGAATTTGCCACAAAACCAGAGTTATCAAATTATCCATTGCCAATGTTTGGGAAATTTGGTATTTTTCTCGTTCATTTGAAGCAAATGTGGCGCCGAAACATCAACACAAACGGCTATAATTATTTGATTCAGACAAGATTCGACTATGACCAGCAAATTGATAATGCTCCCGTAAACAGCTATTTGGAAGGCTACTTCCAGACCGAACGTTATTTCAAGCCATACGAGGACATTATCCGAAAGGATTTTGAATTTCGGGACCAACTGAGCGGAAAAGCTTTCGAAATGGGACAATTGATAAAAGAAAAACAATCTGTGGCGGTTCATATTCGGCGTGGTGATTACGTTTCAAACGCGAAGGCAAACAGAACTCATGGTGTATTGGGAAAAGAATACTACGACAAAGCTATGGAGACGATTGCTTCTAAAGTCGAATCACCGCACTATTTTATCTTTTCTGACGATAACGAATGGTGCAGGGAAAACTTTGTCTTTGGGGAAAATATGACTATAATCGAAGATGAAATCAAGGGAAACAAATTCCAATTTTCACTCAATTTAATGTCTCAATGCAAACACGCTATCATAGCCAATAGTTCCTTCAGTTGGTGGGGTGCATGGCTCTCTGCCAACCCGGATAAAATCGTAATCGGTCCCGAAAACTGGTTTCGTAATCCCGACTTGAATACTAAAGATATAATGCCCAAAAGTTGGCTCAAAATCTAATTATAAGGGATACTTCGAATACATATAGAGTATCACTTTATTGAAAATCCTATTCAATTTTGTAATGGAATTATTGATTTCGTCCGAGTATGATTCTCGGTTTTCATCGAGAAATTTGTCTAAATATACTTTTTGGACTAATTTGAACAAATTGCTCATAAATCTGCCACTTTTTCCGTATTTACTATCGTAAATGCTATCTACAGACGAATGCTTTTTAAAAACAAAGTATGCTGCTTCATCATAATCGGCTTTTTTTTCGCCGTAATATGACTTCAATATTTTGTAAACAGCTTCTTCGTGCAATACATCTGAAGAAATCAAATAGTAGTATTCATCAGCAATTTCGATAAGCAATTTGTCAATTTTTTTGCCGAAAGTTTTTATTCTAAGTATGAATAGTTTTAAGTATAAATTGTAAAATAAGCCTCTAATCATAATGGTTTACGTTTGATAATAATCAACTTTTCTTCTACAAGGTCGTTAATCGAATATTTGATGCCACCAACTTTGAATCCCGATTCTTTCGCACCGCCAAAGGGCATCCAATCAACTCTGAAAGCAGTTGAATCATTGATAATTACAGCTTTGGAATCAATTAAAATTGCATAATTCATCGCCATATCAATATCTTGCGTGTAAATTGCATTCTGGAACGAAAATGGAGTTTGGTTGCATTGAGCTATGATTTCGGAAATATCATCGAAAGTATTAATATTAATTACAGGACCAAAAACTTCCGAGCTCATGATTTTCATATCGTAATTTGTATTTTCTATTATAGTCGGTTCGATGCAATTTTTGCCTATTCTGTTGGAACCTAATAAAACTTTTGCACCCATGGACTTGGCTGCCTCTATCCAATCCAAAACTCTTGTCAATTCAGCTTCGGTAATAATCGGTCCGACGTCAGTCAAATCATGATTTGGGTCGCCGGTGATAAGATTTGATGTAGCTTTGATTAATAATTCCTTAACATTTTCATATATTTCACGGTGAATGAATACATTTTGGGTCGAAACACAAACTTGTCCCGCATGATAAAAGCCACCTTTGATAATGCCCGGAATTGCACGAGTTAAATCCGCAGATTTGTCAATTACAGCAACGGCAGTTCCACCATGCTCAAGAGCATATCCTACACCCGGAGCAACAAGCTTGGGGATTGCCCATCCAATTTCTGCACTCCCGATGAATGTCACAAATCGAATTCGCGGGTCGCTGATAACTTTCTCGATTTTGCTGCCTGCGACGGGCAACACATTTATGATTCCGTCCGGAAGTCCTGCTTTGGTGAAATAATCGCAAATCGTAAGGCATGATAATGGCGTTGTTGATGCAGGCTTGACGATAAGGGTATTCCCCGCTGCGAATGCGGTCGCAACCTGATGACAAATCAGATTAACGGGATGATTGAAGGCGCTAATCGCAAGTACGGGACCAAGTGCTTGTTTAATCGTAAAAGCGATATGGTCTTCGGAGCCTTTGGCTCTATCCATAGTAAGTTGATCGCCATTCAAATTTAGCGCTTCGTCGGCTGACATTTTGACAGTATTTGCGGCTCTCGAAACTTCGATTCGAGCGTCTTTTACGGGCTTTCCGCCTTCCGCAGCTATTAAATGTGCTAACTCTTCGTGATTGCTCTGAATTAATTGTGCTACGTTGTACAAAATTTCCGCTCTTTGATAAGCAGGCATTTGTTTCATGACATTATCAAAATTGAACTTTGCATTAGCAACAGCTTTTTCGATAGCATTATCATCAGGCACTTCTATTCGCCCGACGATACGACCGTCATACGGGCTTATAACATCTCTAAAGTTATTGCTGGGCTCGGCGCCGGAAATCTTCATTTTAAATTCGAACATCTTATGCCTTATTCTTATCAATTCTTAAAATATTATGGATAACGGAGTGGAATTTGTGAATTCCACTGACTGATGGTAGATACATTAATACACACCTTCCACTGATGAAATTTTTATTCCTGCTTTTGAGCAAATTCAAGACTTCGGGAGTGTCAGAACCTTGATATATCCAAAAGTTCTCTAAATTCTTGTCAAGTGCATCTTGTACTGCTTGCATAGTTTGTTCTTTCGGGGTCATGATAACTACTGATTTTACTTGCGGAGGCAAATCTGCTACACTCGGGAAATAGTTGTCATCTTTGGTAAATTTAGGATTGACACCGTAAACACGGTGCTCAAGTGCGAGAAGTTCTTTCTCGATTTCACGGCTGAAAGCTTTCTTATCGGTGGACAAACCGACTATTGCCAATTCCTTTTCATTCAGAAAATAATTAATCCTATCAGTTAACATAATTTACTCCCATAAAATTGAATCATTTTTAAGTGATTTACAATTGCTAAAATACGAAAGAACTCGCAAACTAAACCACAATTTTACGTATAGAATCGGTCAATTCGTCGTGAATCATTTGCCAATTTGATTCGGGACCTTTTTTGATTATTACCAAGCCCAAAGAGTCTGTCATTTTCATCATCGGTATATCGCCGAAAGAATCACCGCAAGTAAGCACAATTTTTGAATTCGGATACATCGCTTTTAATAATTCTACTTTGCCATGATTCCAAGTAATCGGTGGTATTAGCTGCGAGTCGAGATACTCGATATAATTATCGTCCACAATCAAATGGCTCTTTATTCCGAAAGCGTTGTCGGGATTGATTCCCAGATAATTATTCGCTATGTACCGAACCGAATAATGTGCTGATGCCGACACGACTGCTACCTTGAATCCTGCTAATTTGAGTACGGTCGCCAATGCATACATATTTTGATTGACTTTGGGAGCCTTGAATTTGAATGTTTCGCCTTCGATATTATATTCAATATCATAGTCAGGATGATTGAGCAGATAATCGCAAGTACTATAAATGCTGTCAAGTGTTATACCTGCCATCGCTATGATGATTTCCGAATAAGCGTTCAGATGGTCGCCTGCTCGCAGCATCTCATTATATTTTTTCCAAGATAAAGGCAAATCCTTTCCTTGGCTTAAAAAATGCAGATAAAGCGATTCGCAAATATCGCCATCGAGCAATGTCCAATCCATATCAAATACTGCAAGTGGCGGATTTGCTTCATCAAATGTGGTGTCCTTGATTAAGGAAACAATTGTTGATGCAATTTCATAAGGCAATTTTTCAAGAATTTTATCTATATAAAGTTGTTTTGATTCAATCATTTTATTTTATTTCGAAATTATTCAATTTGTGTTGCTAACGAAGTAAGCGTTTTTAGCTTGTAATTTTACCAAAAATTAATTCTAAATATGCCATAAATACAAAAGCTCCCGGAAAATCGCCGAGAGCCTTTGTGAAAAAATCTAATTATATTTATTTCTTTATAATTTTAGTCGTAGCTTTGTCCGAATCGCTTTCGACCACTATCAGATACGTACCTGAGGCTAAGTTGTTGAGCTTAAGCTGAGTATCTACGTTCCAAACCGAGTGGAACAATTCTTGGCTAAGAATATTGCCGCTAAGGTCAATAACCGAAACAGTAGCATTTGTTTCTTCAGCAAAATCTGCAACAACGTTCACAAAATCTGGTGCGGGATTTGGGAATGAAGCCATAACCATATAGCCATTGTCTCCGGCAATGAATTGTTCGTCAATAGCCTCTTTGCGAAGTGAAACGACTACCATCATTTGTTTTGTTTCACTCAAGCATCCGGTATCATCGGTACAATTTACATTAAATCTGTGGATACCGATTTTTGCTAACCAATTTTGAGATTCCGATTGACTTAATGCACCGCCTTTGTCTGTGGACCAAAAGTAAGTGTTATTCGGGTCGTAATCCAACACAAAATCATCTAAATTGATTATACTGTTGCGTTTTACAGTTCTCATGAATGGCACATAAACTAAAGGTGGCTGAGTAACTGTCAGTTGCAAAAACTCGCTATGCTGTAATCCGGACATATTATCTGTAACAGTCAGTTTATAGTATGTATTATATGATGGGCTTATTACAGTGGGCGTTAAAACATTCGGGTTGGATAGCCCGTATGCCGGATGCCAATTGTAAGTGTAATTGCCCGAGCCACCGGTAACGGTGAGATTGCCGTAAGTACCACTTTGGCAATCGCTTCCCCAATTATTACCTAATTCTACAGGAATAGTTTTACAAGTGGTCAAATCAATCAAATCAATTTTCAATGGTTTAACTAAACCGAAAAAGTCGAGAATTTTAGCCATCGCAACGTCTCGAGTGGATGGACATGATGCATCAACTAAGTGCCCTATTGAATATGTAGATGTAACTGTTCGGTGTCCTGCCGGACTATTACATGCTACCATAGTATTTCCCCACCCGACATTTTCGAATAAGGAAAAACCACCCGCCGAAGTGTTAGGGAATAATTTATCTGTCATTGTGGTAAGCGGTTGCGTTGTATTGAAATAGGTCAAACCGTCTGCAAAAGTGCCCGCAATGCCTTTAAACTGATTGATGGGGTTCGCTCCGGCTGAATATGACGCTGACTGTAGTCCGAACATATAGCCCATGTATGAGCCTAAACCCATTGAGCCGAAGAACTTTTGTGAAAAGTGTGATGATGCTTCTACGTAAAGACGTCCGCCTGAGGCAATAAAATAATAAATAGCATTAAAGTCGGCTGATGTCGGGGTATATACAGGCGATTCAGAATGGTGACCATAGCTTATGAAAGCAGCTTTAAACCCGCTTAAAGATGGAGGTAATATATTCGTGTAAACAGCATCGTAATTATTTGCTTCGAGATATTGTTTAATATAAGCTCCACTTTGGAAATTTGAAGCAGGGTTCGGTTCATAGACGAGCACTCCACCGGCGACAACAATATCGAAATATATCTTGTCGGGATTGAGCATTTCATCTTCAGTTTCAATTTCAATATAAACTTTGGCGATTTTGGGTTTTGCATTCGGTTTCGCTTGTGCATTCATTCTATTTTGCAAAATGATTAAATCATCTCCTACAAGTTTGTGTATTTCATAAGAATTATCAGGAATATGTATGTCAGGGTCATCGCTTTTCAATCTAAAAGTCACTTTTTCCGAACCATTGAATTCGTTGAAATTAACCATATAAACCTTGATTCTGAACATTTCGCCCGGCTCAATCATATTATTGGCGTTATCGTCAATAATTTGCGAACTAAGCGGATACAGTCGTAATGGCTTACGGAAATTCAAATCAGTATCAGTTAGAGCACGATAGGCATTGATTCTGCCTTCGCCTAATTTGTTTTCAAACTGAGGATTCAAATGGTCAATCGGGTCAGAAGTCCCTACAATCCTTCTTTTTATCTGATTAGGAGTCCATTTTGGATAATAAGACTTCAACAAGCCGGCAAGCCCTGCAACCATAGGCGATGCCATAGAAGTACCTTGAAATTTTGCATATGAATTAACAGGAACAGCCGCAAGAATTCCGCCATCAACCGTGACATCGCCACCCGGAGCTGAGACATCAACGGAATGACCGTAGGTCGAATAATATGTTTTCTTGTCCTGCGAAGTTATTGACGCTACTGAAAGCACATTCGGATATGAAGCAGGAAGAAAATGATTGTCATTGTTGCCATTTCCTGAAGCGGCTACGAGTGTTATACCTAAAGAGTTAAGATAACCGAACATATCAATCAAAGCAGGCGAAAATCCACCACCGCCCCAACTCATATTAATTACATCTACTCCGATTGCTCCCAAATAGAGCAAACCTTGGTCAACATTATAAAGTGAACGTCCCGAGCTGTTGTGGCTGTGTTTAGTACCTACAAACTTCACATTCCAACTGATTGATGCCACGCCGATGCCATTATTTGTGGCGCCTGCTGCAATACTTGCTACGTGAGTGCCGTGTCTGTTTTGAGCAGAACCGTTAGGGTCGTTGGGTGCAGTGCCGTCAGCAGTGTAGAAGTTGAATCCTAATACATCGTCTATATAGCCGTTACCGTCCGAATCTTTGCCATCAACCGCTGCAGGATTGATAATTAATCTTCCGCCTTGTTCGATTAGAATAGGCTCGTCTTTGTTAGTCCATTCGGCTTCGTTAATCTTAAGATTGGGCAATAAATCGGGGTGATACCATTGAAGGCCCGTATCGTGAATGCCAATCAATACTTCGCGAGTGCCATTTTCCCCTTTGTGAATTGCCCAGGCAGCTTCGGCTTGAACTTGTGCAAATTGGAACATTTGGCTATATGATTCGTCGTTAGGCATATCGAAAGCCTCATAAACCCAGATTGGTTCAGCAGATTCGATGTTTTCATCGCGAAGCAAAGCCGTAATTACACGATTGTGGTCAATAGCTTCATCAATATAAATCGTATAATACCGCTCCAATGCTTGGATGTATTCTTGCACCAATGGTACATCTGCATTCGGCAATCTGTAATTGGGTTTGATTTCGTCAAATGAGCGTTCCGTTTTATATGTCCCGAATGAACGTAGAGTATTGTCCAAATTTGCTACACCAAAGAATCCGTTCAACGAATTCGGAGCCGATTGCATCATCATTGCTCTGGCTGATGCATCGTCGGTCAGCTTTACTTTGATAATTCCGCGTACAAATTTGTTCCCGAATTGGTCATATCCGTAATTACCGTCAATTCCGTAAATGGAATTGACTGCGAAGAGCATAAGAAAAAGTAATAATAATGAAGTTTTCATGAGGGTTCCTCTAAATAATATTCTAAAAAAAGGGGGTAATATTCTATTTTGATTGTAATCATAATGTGGTTTTGGATGGTATTTTGACTCAACTAATATCTTTGAAGCAAAATGATGGAAATTTAATCATATTTCGTCAACTTATCTATTGTTTAACTTGAAATTTCTTATTAATCAAATTTACAAAAAAAATCTTATACCCAAAAATTAATTTAATTCGTCAAATATTTTGTGCTATTAACTGTTTTAGTCATTTTCTTGTTTTGTTTAAATTTGTATGGAGTTTTGATATGCTTACTTTTCGTACTTTAACTTTCATTGTGGTATTATTTGCTATGGAATATGCCGCATTTTCTCAAGCCCCTTTTTATCGAAGATTTGAAGGAAGATATGGAAAACAATCCATGGTTATCAACTTTTCATATCAAGCCGGTGGGCTAAGTGGTAATTTTTATGTTAAAGACAACCCTGTTGTTAAGGAGTTTGGAGGGAAGAGTACACTTGCCGGTACTTATGCATATTTTGAAATTTTGAGTGATTCAGCTCAGGTAGATACTGATGCTACCGAAACATTGAGCGGAGTCCTTGCAGGTCCTAAATTTGATGGGTCTCACCGAATTGTCGAAACGAATCAGTCAACTCAATTTTCGCTCAGAGAAGGCTATAAGGACGCTGCAGAAATTAAGCTCAATACGATTCGTGATGATGTCCGAAAGTCCGACTACGGGATGGTATTGTACATTACAATCAATTACCCCTTGATAGGCGAAAAAGTTTTCGATGACGCTGTCAAAGTTTTTACAGATTCTTTTATTGGCTCCGGCAAAAAACCCATGATGGATTACCTCGACGAGTCTATTGCAAAATATAAAAAAATCGTAGCAGATACCAATATCGCCGCGCCGGCACGCAAAAACTATCGTATAATGACCGATATTCAGATGAACGACCGCAATATTGTTTCGGTTCATTTGGCAGGAACTATCAAAGAAGATGAAAAACCGGAAATAAAAAGCGACTTCATCTTGAATTACAACATAGAGTCAAAATCCGTCATAACAACGGATAAAATTTTGAAGGGAGAATGGATTAAGTTAGTCAACGATAGATTTATAGAAACATTTAAAGATGATAAAATAAAATATCAAGCTTCTAATATAGTTGGCAAACAAAATTTCATAGTCCAACCCGATGGAATTAAATTTCTCATTACCGATGACAAACATGTTCCAATTCATCAAATTAAGTTGAATTACAACGAATTGAACGAGTTCTTGACAGGAAGTTTACCCTTATAATCTAAACAAAAAATAATAAACACTCCGAATCAGTTCATGGACGATTCGGAGTGTTTCGTTTAATACCGCACAACAATGCTATTGTTCGAGTGCTGCTAAAGCCTCGTCGATTGTCGGATAGAACTCAAAAACTTCATCTATCTTGGTCATTGACATCAAACTTTTTACAAATCCCTTCACCCCTACCAGAATAACAGGAATTGCATGCTCGCGAAGTTGTCTGTTAGCAAGTAACAAGGCGCCAAGCCCGGAACTGTCCACCGCATCTACGTTTGACATATTCACGATGAGAGCTTCGATGTCCGGTTGTGCCAATACAAGCAACTTTGCTTTGAGTTCGGCTGAAACATCAGATTCGACTGATTTGTTTTTCATGTCAAGAATGACAATGTTATCTTTATATTCAACTGTATAATGCATAAAAAATGCTTAAATTTGTTTTAGAAAATTAGGAAAAAATATATATACAATATATGAAATCATTGAGTAATCCAAAAATATTTCTTATAAGATTGAGTTCGATTGGCGATATTATTCTTACGACGGCTCTAATCCGAATGATTCGGAATTCGCTTCCCGAACACGAGCTATATTACATTACCGATGATAAATATAGCTCGATACTTAGATATAATCGCCATTTGAACGGAATAATCGTTTATAACAAGTCAATGAATGTCGCAGAGACTATCAATTTTGGAAGACAATTAAACCCCGAAATGACCGAAAATGATTTTGTGATAGATTTGCATAATAATTTGCGAACCTCGCTTATCAAATTTTTCCTGAAGGCAAAAAAAGTATCAGTCTCCAAAAATAGAATTTTCAAACTTGCACTGACCACATTTCAAAAGAATATTAGTGGAAATCATTTGAGTATTCCGCAGCTTTATTTTGATACAGCCTCAAAAGTGCTTAAACTTAATGATGATGGATTAGGATTGGAGTTTTGGCTCGAAAGCGACAAAGCCGCAGGGAAATACTTACCACATGAACGTCAGCAAGCAGTTTCGGATACGCCGAAAATTACGATTGCACCCGGAGCGACATACTTCACGAAACGCTGGCTACCGGAAAATTTTCTTATGGCAGCTCAAATGCTGAATAAAAAATTCAACGCCGAAATTTCATTGGTTGGTGGCGATTCCGACATCGAATTGTGCCAATATATCGAAGAAAATTTCAAGCAGGGCGCAATTTCCAATCATGCCGGAAAATTAGACCTTGTGCAAAGCGCCACAATCGTTCGCGAGAGTGATTTGCTTCTGACTAACGACACAGGAATGATGCACATTGCTGCAGCCATGCAAACGCCTGTTGTAGCGATATTCGGCTCTTCTGTAAAAGATTTGGGATTTGTTCCTTATCGAACTCCAAGTGTTGTGATTGAAAGCGAATTAGATTGCCGTCCATGTTCGCATATTGGCAGGAGTTCATGTCCAAAGGGTCATTTCAATTGTATGAAATCAATTTTACCCGCACACGTTGTCACAAATATCGCTCAATTACTCCGAATATGATAGTAAAAGTGGCTTTTTTGAAAAATATTTTTAACTAAACATAAATTCGTATTGCTTATCATGCGGAATTTCACGATATTTGTAAATAATTTGATTATTCGGAAAAGAAGATGACAGAAGTTAAAATTGGATTAATTGGTTCAGGGGAAATCGCACAAAATTTCCACTTGCCGATACTGCACCGCTTGCCAAATGTAAAAGTTATTGCCATTCACGACAAAAATATCACAAAGGCTAAACTAATTGCTGAAAAATATGAAATACCTTATGTATGCGAAACTTTGGGAGAAATTCTCGCAATAGATGAATTAGATGCCGTTGATATTTGCACATCTACTGATGCTCACTGCGATATTGCATTAGCTGCGATTGCAGCCAAAAAAAATGCTCTAATCGAAAAGCCGATTGCCCGCAATTACGAAGAAGCCAAAATGATTGAAGAGGCTCTCGTGGGCTCGAAATGCAAAGTTATGATTGGTACAAATCAACGATTCCGTTATGATGCTAAAATGCTCAAAAACTATGTCCAAATGGGCGAAATTGGCGAAGTATTCTATGTACAAGGTAGTTGGTTGCAACAAAAACGAGGCTCGGAATGGAGACATCAAATCGAAAAATCCGGAGGTGGAGTTTTGGTTGATTTGGGTATATCGTTGATTGATTCCTTGCTTTGGATTACGGGATTTCCTGAAGTCGAGGCTGTTAATGCTTCGATGTTCAAACACAAAACAAAAACAGTCGAGGACGTTTGCATTGCTAATGTCAGATTTAAAAATCAGAGCATCGCAACGTTGGAAATCAGTTGGTCACTCTTTAGTAGTCGAAGCAATTTCGCATTTAACGTTTACGGGAGTCAAGGTGCCGCAAAAATTAATCCTTTGAGATTGTTCAAGAGCAATGGCGATGTTTTCGAGCCGATTGGCAATGCCGAGACACTCTCAAATATCACTATTCATAGAAAATCATTTGAAAGCGAAATCAAACATTTTGTAAATTCGATTTTGGGATTTGGACCAATAATTTCAACTGTCTCCGAAGCTGTTCAAACTATGAGAATTATTGATGCAATGTATTTGTCGGCACAAACGAACCAAGAAGTTAAACTAAGCTAATTACTTCGCAATCATAATTTGTTGCGTTTCCGAGTATGGTCCTGATTGAATTTCGATAAAGTAAACACCCGAACTGATGTCATTTAGATTGATATTCAGTTCGTAATCACCTTTCGATAAATGGCTGTCAAGTGTCGTTTCAATTACTTTGCCCAATGAATTTGTCAGTTTAATTGTTGTATGGGCATCAATTGCCAAGGTAAAATTCAAAACCATAGTACTGTTTGTAACGGGATTTGGACTGACGCTTGAGAATTTATATCTCAGGTCGGACATTTCAAATTGTCTCAAATCATCGGCACAAACCGGTTTGATATTGATTTTGGCAGGAGTTGGTGCCAATTCTGCACAATAATTATTTACAGGTGTCGCTTCGATTTCGATTAGTGAATATTTCATTAAACTATTTGGATAATAGGCATCAAAGGACATTTCGAATAATTCACCAGCACCTGTCAATGAATATGCACCCAAAGAACGCACTTTAAATTGGTATAGTCCCGGGCTTGAAGCACCCGGGACCGCTTGAATTTCAAATCTCCCCTTCAATAAATCCGAAGGAACGATGAAATTTTCAGTCGGTTTCAGAATTTGAGCGTCATATTTGATACTGACAATGAATTCGTTCAAATCTGCTTTTTCAAAATCAATGTTTGAATTGAAATTAGCTTTTACTGTAAATTCTGAACCGATATCCACAGATTGCTCAATCGGTGAAATTTTTATATTGGCGGTATAAAGTATCACTTCGCCAAATAATTTGGCAGATTTCGCATTTGTCAAATCATTCAAATCAGCATAAATAATTTCAGCAACTGAATTGGAATTCGTGGTTGGAGTATATAAAACTTCTACAGAACGCATTTGACCGGGCGACAAATTGAACCCTTCGACATCTGTTGCATTCGCAAAAGTAAATTCCGGAACGGCTTCTTTGAAGCGGAGTGGAGCAATTTGAACGTCTTGGGTGCCATTATTGCGTACAGTACTGATAATTACATCTGACGAATTTGAACATGCCTTGCCCGAGCCGCCCTGCACGCTAATTTCTTTACTTAATCCATATCCCAAAAGAGTGATTTTGCCTTGCTCTAAGGCATCGCCCACCACTATAATTTCAGAGCTGTACGAGCCTTCGTTTTCGGGTACGAAATAAACATCAATCAATATAAATTCACCCGGAGCTAACTTTGTCGGAATTGGAACTATATCCATATCAATATTGAAACCTTGCGAACCGTATTCATTTTTAATCGTTGAAATTTCATCGCTGTCGAATTGAAAATCGTAAATCATCAAAGTATCTGCAAATTCCCATTCGGAATAGCCCAAATTTTCAACTTTCAATTTGATTTTCTTAGGTGTAGAATAGCTTCTGACCGGAACAGTGTCAAAATCCAAAATCGTATTGCGAATTTTGGGAGCTACACCGAATCCCGCTAATTCTGACTTAGTTTGATTGCCAAAAGAGTCGGTAAAAATTAATGTCAGCTTATGATTGCCTAATGTTTCGGGGCGGAATCTGACATCAAATACATGTTCGGAGCCTGCATTAATTGTCAAATTGTTGAATTGCAGGCGGTTAAACTCAAATGATTCACCATTTAGTTCATCAATTTGCTCAACTTGGCGAATTGTAATCGGAGCGTCGCCGGTATTACGGATACTTAAACCACCTGATTCATTATCGACTGCGTAAGGACCTGCCGGGAAATCGAATCTGTGTATGCGACGTTTGTTCCAATCGAAAGATTCGGCTACCAAACCGGGCTTCACGCCTCTTGAGTTGATTATCCTGCAAACACTATCTTTAGTTGTGGCATCACTCGAGAAAATTATTTCATCACTGTAAGTAGCTTCAGCAATTGGAGTAAAATGAATCTTGAAGGAATAATGCTGATTTGGAGCAATAATTAGCGGAGATTTCGAGAAATCATGTTCGATTTCCACTTCAAAAACATCGTTGACGGGTTCAGTAAAACCAAAAACTTGCAAATCCGAAACACCTGTATTATTGATTACCGCCGTAATTGTCTTGCTTTTACCCATAGTTACATCGCCAAAAGAAACATCCGGCACTTCGATAACGGGATTACCCACGACTGCTTCGATATGAGCCAAATATACAGCACCGCAATCGCCAACATATCCGACTGAATCTATAAAAACACCATTCCCTGATGCTGTAAATAAGACTTCTACTTCAAGCTCTTGCTTTGATTGAATATCTGTGGGCATATCGGGTTTATTCGTGATTTCAAATCCCATTGTACCGGATTTAAGTCTAATGTCTTTGAGCGCGAAAGCAGAATCAGAATTATTTTTTATACTAATTGTTCTGCGGCTTGTTTCATATTGCTTCATCGAGCCAAAAAATTCATGAGCCGGTTTGGCTGCAATTTTTGGAGCAGTATATCTGATGACAACATCGCGAGTATTCAGAGATTGGTCCCAGAAACTAAGTACTGCGATAGCATCATCATTAATATCTTGCACTCTCAATTTCCAATTCATTTCCGATGTTTTGCCGGGAATAATTTTGTCAAATTCATCTTTAATAATATTTTCAGACTTATTGGAATAATATATTACACCTGCAAGATTAGACCTCACTGAGGCATCTTTTGGCAAATCTGTAGTCTTGCCGCTAATGATACCCATGCAATCTATGCTCCACGTAACCTCGGGTGCAAGAGTGTCTTCGGGGTGCAATCCTGACGCAAGTTTGAGCCCTGCGGGATAGCCGTATGATTCTTTTTCGTTATTGCCAATCAAATAAGCCATAAATTTATGTTCATCGGAACTGACATCAAAAGTGCCATAATCAGGCAACTTCACCGTAATTTGCATCTTGTCTTTTTCGCCATCGGAATAGAAATCGCCCGTAATAAGGGGATTCATATCCTTGATTTTCGATTTTTGGAATTGGGTTCCGTCGTAATGCCCTACGTAAATATCGTCCGGAATTTCAGACTCAACATTGGTTTCGGTAACTAAGGTCAAATAATTGGAATTGAATTTTGAATCGTTTGGCAATCCGGGCAAAATGAAACGCACATTGCTTTGAGAATGAACATCAGCACCCAATATTGACATAAATGGAGCACCCGAAGGCAATGGCAAACCGTCCTCGACGACACCGGTATTGTACATGATGACCATAGTTGGTTTGTCGGATTTAAGGTTATCGCCTTTTCCGGTTTTGAAATCGCTATCGGGGCGAATCTCGATAAATCCTTCGCCCAAAATACCACCTGCTGTATTAATCGTTGCCGCAGGAATTCCGTTTATGTTGATATTTGTGTTGTTTTGCGATGCAAACACCCGCAGCAAAGGACTATACTTTCGCCCCGGGAATTTTGAAATCATGTAATTGGTTGACCAAAATTTTGTAGGCAGCATTTGTTCCAAAATGTAACCACATTGCTTATTTTCCATCGGTACATTTGAGCATTGGTTTGCTGTAAGGACTGAAACAGGCAAATTGGACGAGACTTTGCTACCGCTCAGGTCACTATTGCGACCCATAGATGAAAATAGCCATACGTCGCCGCTGTTTAATGTTTTCGTGACTTTTTCGCCTGGTGTAAGCCCATCAGATGTTGATGAAGATGCCGTTCCACCCATTTCAAATGTAACTTCCGTTCCGTCGAAAGGTGCTACGATACCGGCGAGAGATGGGAAAGAATTATATGTCGGATAATATTGCGAAGCATCACCGTATGATGCTATTTGGTATTCTGTGCCTAAAGCTGAGACGGGCAATGCCAAACAACCTTCTGAAGATTGCTTATATCGTACCACAACAAAAAGTGTAATCGGATTATCAGAAACCACTTTGATTGCACTATTTCGGAAAATATTGCTTTCGACTACAGGGTCAAATGCAGTTTTTAAATAAGCTTGGGCAATTTCGGGTAAAATGGAAATGACATCGGGAGTGTTAGCTGCTAAGTTGATATTGCGAGTAAAGCCTTTGCCGGCGACAGTTACAGTAATTTTGCTGTCCCAAGGCGATGCAACGAATAATTTGACAAAATCGCCCGTAGTTGAATTATCTGTCAAACCCGGAGGAATTGTCAGCCAAAACTCAGTACCATAGTTACTGCCTTTGACAAATTCGGGCAATGACTGCAAAAGTTCATCATCAGTCTGTGAAAAGACTGAGTTGAAAGTGCAGAAAATAATCAAAAGTGTAAATAATCGCTTCATAATTCTTTCCAAAATCGTCATTTAGCTCACAATTAATTAAAAATACGAAAAAATATCGTATTCCTATATATAATGACACATGAAAAGGCAAAATGTTCCAGAAATATTTTATTTTTTTTGCGATCTGATAATAAAATACAATCCAATCAATACTAAAGGTATGCTCAAAAGCTGTCCCATCTTGAATGAATCATCTGTTTCGAAGGCTGCTTGAGCAGTTTTGAAATATTCTAAAAAGAAGCGTGAGCCGAAAATCGTAGTCAAAAATACACCAAATAATAAACCTTTGGGAGTATTTTGTTTGTACTTGTTGTACAGAGCATATAAGAAAACAAAAATTGCGAGATACGAAAATGCTTCATAAAGTTGGACGGGATGTCGCGGGATGTTATCAATATTGCTGAAAATTATAGCCCAAGGCACATCAGCGGGCAAACCGAGTATTTCGGAATTGAAAAAGTTGCCCATTCGAATAAAAAACCCTGCCAAAGCGATGACGATTACGATTCTATCTAAAATCCACATCGTATCTATGTCCACTCGTTTTCGAGCATATAGCCACAGAGCAAACACTATACCCACAGCCGCACCATGGCTTGCCAATCCGCCCTGCCAAATATATAAAATTTTAATGGGGTCGGCGAGGTAAATTTCAGGCTCGTAGAACAAGCAATGCCCCAACCGAGCACCAATGACAGTTGATAAAATCATCGTTATAGACAAGGCATCGAGGTCTTTTTGAGTTTTGTGTTCGATTTTGAAAATTCTTGCCATTATGAAATAGCCAACGACAAATCCCATTGCAAATAAGAAACCGTACCATCTGGGTGCAATCGGACCTAAGGAAAAAATCTCGGGAGATATACTCCAGTCAATATACGCTAAAACATTCATCATTAATTTACGTAATTTTTGTTGTATTTAAAGTATTAGCTGCCCAAAGCATCTTAGTGCGTAAGACATCATAATATGAGCTGTCGTGTGGTTTGATTAATTTCACGCGTGATTCGGATAAAGAAATTTTGACATTGTCATTGACATCAAGCGTCGTAACTGTTTCGCCATCCGCCACAAGGATTGCTCCACCACCGGCTTCGGTAATATTGCAGGTAATACAGTTATTATCGGGAATTACCAATGGGCGTAATGTCAAAGTATGCGGTGAAATCGGTGTAACGCAAATCACTTTTGCCGATGGTGCGATAATTGGTCCTGAACAAGACAATGAATAAGCGGTCGAACCGGTTGGCGTAGTGATGATAATGCCATCAGCACGATAGTCGCCGACATAGTGTTCGTCGGAAAAGACTCTTGCAGTAATCATTTTTGATGTGTCTTTCTTTTCAATCACAAAATCATTGATAGCGTAAAAAATCTTTCCACCAATTGAAGTTTCGAGCACAGAGCGGTCAACTACTCTATAGTTGCCGTCTAACAAATCCTTTATTGACTTTTCTAAATCTTCGACTGAATATTCGGCTAAGAAGCCCAATTTACCAACATTGAAACCCATGATGGGGATATTTGCATTCAACAGTAATCTGGCAATCGTTAGTAACGTACCATCGCCGCCGAAAGAAATTATCATGTCAGCGTGTTTTTCATATTCGCTGATGTCATGCAACTTTACTTTGGACTTGACATCGGGGTCAAGCGTTGTATAAAGTTCATTTCTGACGATACAATCAGCACCACTATTGATGATTAAATCAACAGCCTTACGAGCAAAAAATTTTGCCTCGGGCTTGTCTTTATTTGCATAAATGGCGATTCTTTTCATTTGCTCGACTTCATATAATTTTTATGCCAAAATATCGGCTAATTCGTGGAAATATGACTTCAAAGGTTTAACTTTAGTCCATGTTTCTAAGAGTGGAGTATAAGTAATTTCGTTATGAATTCTACCTATCATAATGTCTGTTTTGCCATCAAGAATTGCATCAACAGCAGCTACTCCAAGGTGACTTGCGAGTACTCTATCGCGAACGCCCGGGCTGCCACCACGTTGAATATGCCCTAAGATTGTGACCTTGGTATCAACATCGTATAAATCATGCAATTTCTTGGCAATTTCTGTTGCACCGCCTTCTTCATCTCCTTCTCCAACGAGAATGATAGTGCGTCTTTTTTTGCCTTGCTTCAAAATTCTCTGATAAAGCATATCCATGTTTGTTACAGTTTCCGGTACTGCGATATATTCTGCACCGCATGCAATACCTACGTCCATAGCGATGAAACCCGCATGTCGTCCCATAACTTCAATCAAAAACACTCTGCCGTGCGAATCTGCTGTATCACGAATCCTGTCAATAGCTTCTGTAGCAGTATTGACGGCAGTATCGTAGCCGATTGTATAGAATGTGCCGTACAAGTCATTGTCAATGGTGCCCGGAGTGCCTATCACTTGGATTTTATGTTCTTCCCATAAAGCGTGCAAGCCTCTGAAAGTGCCATCACCGCCGCAACCGATTAATCCTTCTATGCCATTTTCTTTCATTCGTGCAGCCGCAGCAGCTCTGCCACCGGGGTTCATGAACTCTTTACAACGAGCTGTCCGAAGGATTGTCCCGCCGCGTGAGATAATGTTTGCTGTGGCTTTTCTGTCCATCTTAATAAAATCGCCGTCAATTAGCCCCGTAAAGCCATTCTCAACGCCGTAAATTTCAAGTCCGTGATGAAGTGCCGCTCTGACTACTGCTCTGATATGAGCATTCATTCCGGGCGCATCTCCACCACTTGTCATTAATGCAATTCTTTTCATTTTTATTTCTTATCCGGTTTTAATTTATTTTTAAAACTAATAATAATTTTATTTTTATAAAAATCCAATTTGTGTTAATTAGTAACCGAAGTTCTTCAATTTCGACTTATCATTGCGCCAATTTTGCCTGACTTTAACGAAAAGTTCAAGATAAATATTGGTTCTCAAATGGTCTTCTATCATACGACGAGAAGTTTCGCCAATTTGTTTGATTTTGTTTCCATCAGTACCCACAACGATTTTCTTTTGCGATTCGCGTTCTACCACAATATCGGCGGAAATGTACCATTTGCCGCTTTCTCGCTCTTTGAATTCATTGATTTGAACTTCGGTAGAGTAGGGTATTTCGTCTGCAAAAATATTGAAAACGTTTTCGCGAATCAGCTCGGAAACAAAAAATCTTTCGGGCAAGGTGCTCAAAAGGTCGGAATCGAAATAGAAGGGGCTTTCGGGCAATAATTCCTTGATTACCTGAACTAATTTCTTAATGTTATCCTTGTACAAAGCGGACATCGGGACAATTTCGTTGAAAATGCCCATTTTGTGATACTTTGCTATCATTGGCAAAGCCGCTTTTTTGTTACTCAAGGAATCAATTTTATTGAGCACAAGAATCGTTTGCCCTTTGAAATTTTTGACAATTTCGAGCAATTTTTCATCAATTTCTTCAGCTTCTTGTTTTTCCAAATCAGATACAAGTACCAAAACATCGCTTTCGGCGACAGATTCGGCAACGTAATCCATCATGAATTCTTGCATCATGTAGCGTGGCTTAAGCAATCCCGGAGTATCTGCAAAGACTATTTGGTAATCATCTTCGGTCAAAATGCCCAAGATTTTCCGTCTTGTAGTCTGAGGCTTGGGATTGGTAATAGAGAGTTTAGTACCCAGCAATGCATTCAACAGGGTGGATTTCCCTGTGTTTGGTTTGCCGATAATCGAAACAAATCCGGCACGTGTTTGCATGGTGGTACTAATTTTCTGTCTGCTTTTTACCGAATTGCTTCAGCAACGCAAATGGTATCAACACAAAATAACCGATTACCAAAAGCATCGGTGCTACTTTCACAGCCCATATATTATTCCATTTGCCGTCAACCGTTGCCGGGTCTTCAGTTATACCCGTTGCCATCAACAGATAGCCTAATAAAATCACGCCTAATGCAATCGCAAAAAGCTTGAAGTTTCCTGCTTTAAGCGGGAATTCCCAAATTACTTTTTTGGCTGTAGTTTTAATTACCTTTTTTGCCATAGCTCAATCCGTATTTTTCCAAAGTTCAAAGATAATAATATTTTATCAAATGCAAGTATATTTTCACATTTACAAATATAAATGGACTGAATCAAATTATTTTTTCGTTTATTTGCTGTTTGGGACTTTTACGTTATTATAAAACAATAGGTTATGGAAAGTAAAGAAAAACGGGGCAAATTGATTTTAGTTTCAACCCCAATCGGCAATAAGGACGATTTCACTATCAGAGCAATTGAAGCTCTCAAAATGAGCGATTTCGTTATTTGCGAAGAATTGAAAATGGGCGCCAATATATTACGGCAAATCAATCTTTCGAAGGAATTTTACACTTTGAATGAGCATAATGAACAAGAAAATGCAGCTGAACTGATTGAAATTATCAAAACCGGCAAAACTGCCGCACTGATTTCTGATGCCGGTACACCACTTTTTGCCGACCCGGGAAGGATTTTGCTCAAGTTGGCACTCAAATCGGATATCGAGATTGAGGTTGTTCCCGGTGCATCGAGTATAATGACAGCGATTGTAAGATGCGGATTTGATTTGCACGAATTTGTCTATGCGGGCTTTTTGAGCCGAAATTCTGATGATAGAGTCAAAAAAATCAAAGAATTATCCTACGAACGCCGTACCATAATTTTGATGGATACACCGTACAGACTACTAAGTCTGCTCGAAGATTTGAACAAAGTGATGCCCGAAAGAAGTGCCTATTTGGGCATGAATTTGACGATGCACTACGAAACGCATCATTACGGCACATTTTCCGAGCTATACAACAAATTGAAAGATGAGAAAATCAAATCTGAATTTGTGATTTGTTTTGAAGGTAATTTCAACACTTCTTATAAAAAGCAAAGCTCCGAAAGAGGCGAATACTCTTCCGATAACCGTGATAGTCGCACAGAAAGTGGTGGCGACCGTCCACCACGCAGAGATTACGATGACCGTCCACCACGCCAAGAATATGGCGACAGACCTCCACGTAAAGAATATGGCGACAGACCTCCACGTAAAGAATACGGCGACAGACCTCCACGTAAAGAATATGGCGACAGACCTCCACGTAAAGAATACGGCGACAGACCTCCACGTAAAGAATATGGAGATAGACCTCCACGTAAAGAATATGGCGACAGACCTCCACGTAAAGAATATGGAGATAGACCTCCACGTAAAGAATGGAGCGACAAACCACCACGTAAAGAATGGAGCGACAAACCACCACGCAAAGAATGGAGCGACAAACCTCCACGTAAAGAATGGAGCGACAAACCACCACGCAAGGAATGGGGCGACAAACCACCACGCAGAGAATGGAGCGACAAACCACCACGCAAGGAATTTGGCGACAGACCTCCTCGCAAAGAATACGATGACAAACCAAAAAGAGATGATGGTGATTTCTCAAGAAGTAGAAGTTCGTGGTCTAACGACAGCGAAAGACCTCCACGTAAGGAATTTGGTGGCAAACCAAAAGCTTTTGGCTCTGGTGTTAAACCATTCAGACCAAAAAAAGCCGGTGGTGATTTCCCCAAGAAAAACCGTTTCACCAAAAGGAAATAGTTTGATTGTGAATTATAATTTTTAAAAAAAATTATAAACCATATCTTACACTTTTTCGTTTTGAAGTTTTTAGAATTTTTGGAGTCGTCTTTGATGAAATCTTTCGAACTCGAAGGGAAAATCGTTGACATTCACAATGAAAGGATTTTCCCGGGCAAAATAACTGTAAAGAACGGCATTATTGAAAATATTGAAGAAATCGAAGATTCAATCAATTTGTATTATATAATGCCGGGATTTGTAGATGCTCACGTTCATGTAGAAAGTTCTATGATAGTGCCTTCCGAATTTGCACGGCTGGCAGTTGTGCATGGCACTGTAGCAACAGTATCCGACCCGCATGAAATTGCAAATGTGCTCGGTATCGAGGGCATTCGCTTCATGATTGACAATGGCAGCAAAGTGCCCTTCAAATTTAATTTCGGAGCATCTTCGTGCGTTCCTGCAACTACTTTTGAGACCGCAGGAGCCACGATTAGTGCAGATGAAATCGCACAACTTTTAGCAGACGACCGCATTAAGTATATGTCCGAGATGATGAATTTCCCGGGTGTGGTTTATGATTTCCCCGATGTTATGGAGAAAATCAACATTGCACATGCGAGCGGAAAACCAATTGATGGTCATGCTCCGGGCTTGCGAGGTGACGGACTCCAAAAGTACGCTTCAGCAGGTATTACGACTGACCACGAAAGTTTCACCTATGATGAAGCAAAAGAAAAAATTGGATTTGGGATGAAAACCTTAATTCGCGAAGGAACTGCTGCTAAAAATTTCGAGGCGCTGCACGCCCTAATTTCCGAGCATAATGATATGGTGATGTTTTGTAGTGATGACAAGCACCCCGACGATTTGGTTCTCAATCATATAAATCAAATTGCATCTCGTGCGATTGCCAAAGGGCATGATTTATACGATGTTTTGAGGGCGGCTTGTGTCAATCCTGTCACTCACTACAATTTGGATGTCGGATTATTGCGAGAAGGCGACCCCGCAGATTTGATTTTAGTCAATAATTTGACCGATTTCGATGTTTTCCGAACTTATGTTGACGGCGTTTTAACATCGGAAAATGGGAAATCACTGATTGAGCGAGTCGAATTTGCAAATTTGAATCAGTTCAACTGCTCGCCAAAATCACCGACTGATTTTGAAATTAAATCGAATGGCAATGGCAATCTCAATGTTATCGAAGCGTTGGATGGTGAATTGATTACCAAAAGAATTGTTTTACCTGCAAAAATTGAAAATAATTTGCTTGTAAGCGATATCGAAAATGATGTACTCAAACTTACTGTTGTCAATCGTTACCAAGATGTCAAACCTGCTGTGGCATTTATCCGAAATTTCGGGTTGAAACGCGGTGCAATTGCTTCGAGTGTCGGACATGATTCGCATAATATAACAGCTGTCGGCGTTGACGACGAATCCCTTGCGATTGCCGTAAACGCTGTAATCAAGCTCAAAGGCGGCATGGTGCTTTACGATGGAAACGAAACTTACGAAATTCCCTTGCCTGTTGCCGGCTTGATGAGTGATGGCGATGGTTATCTTGTCGCCGAGCAATACGCTACAATCTCTCGCAAGGCGCGTGAATTAGGTTCGCCGCTTCATTCGCCATTTATGACGCTATCTTTTATGGCTTTGCTCGTCATTCCTTATATCAAGTTGAGTGATAAGGGTTTATTCGACGGTGAAAAATTTGAATTTATGGATTTACAGGTATTATGAAAATAAAAATAACAAGAATCAACGAAAAAAACGATTTACCTTTACCAAGCTATGCAACCGGTGGCTCTGCCGGAATGGACGTTTATGCTGATATTTATGAGCCAATTACAATTGCATCGCAGCAAACTGTGATGATTCCAACAGGATTGGCAATCGAATTGCCCGAAGGCTATGAATGCCAAGTAAGGTCGCGGAGTGGTCTTGCAGCAAAATCCGGCGTTTTTGCCTTAAATGCACCCGGCACAATTGACCCCGATTATCGTGGTGAAATAAAAGTAATCTTGTCGAATTTCAGCAACAAGGATTTTGAGGTTAAACGTGGCGATAGAATAGCACAATTGGTGATAGCACAATTTGTACGTGCAGAATGGAATTTGGTTGACGATTTGAACAATACAGAACGCGGAAGCGGAGGCTTCGGGAGTACGGGGATTGAGGGTAGGAAGTGATTGAAATCATCAAAATTGGAGTCATTGCATTAATTTCGGGTTTTGCTTCAAGTATGTTTGGTATTGGTGGTTCGGTAGTGTCATCGCCGATGTTAGCGGAATTTACAAAATTGACTGCTATTCAAGCTTTTGCTACGCCACTTTCGACGGCATTTTTCTCATCTGTTGCGGGCAGTTATGTCTTCTTTCGCAAAAAAATGATTCACTTCAAAATTGCTTCTCTTACGCTCATTACAGCAATTCCGGTTAGTTTGATTATCACAAATTTGACTCAATACATGAATGCAGATTGGCTTCTGACAGGAAAGACATTTTTGTTGCTCTTTATCGGTTTGCAGGTGCTATTTGCTCGATTTTTGCCGCAAAGAGATTTTGGTGGCAAAGTCAAAGATGGCACTTTGTTATGCCTTAGCACAGGAGTTTCTGCGGGAATTATCAGCGGATTATTTGCTATCGGCGGTGGAATCGTCTTTGTGCCCTTATTTGGGATGATTCATGGGTTGAAATTCAAAAATGCAGTCGCAACATCACTTTTCGGTGTAATTTTCATTTCTCTTTTCAACTCTATTTATCATTACTTTTTGGGAAATATTCACTTGCCGACAGCAATTCTACTCGCATTATTCGTACTTCCGGGTTCATTAATTGGAGCGAGAATTTCATCCGAAATGAAAGCCGGATTTTTGAGTAAGTTATTTGGCGTCTCAGTGATTATATTTGCAATGTATTTTATTAGCAACCAATTTTTCATGAATTTATTATGGACTTAAAAATTGTATTCATGGGCACTCCGGAGTTTTCAGTTCCGGCGATGGAAGCCGTTTACGAAAAATACGGCTTGAGTGCTGTGGTTACTGTACCTGATAAACCGAGCGGACGTGGACTGAAACTTGGCGAATCTCCCGTCAAACGAACTGCACTCAAATACGGGATACCTATCTTGCAACCCGAAAGCCTGAAAGATGCCGCATTTATTGATAATCTTGCCTCTTTCGAACCGGATATAATATGCGTTATCGCATTTAGGATTTTGCCCAAAGCAGTTTACGAACTCGCTCGAATCGCTTCATTCAATGTTCATGCTTCACTTTTGCCAAAATATCGCGGCGCCGCACCGATTAATCATGCGATAATGAAAGGCGAGACCGAATCAGGGCTATCGACATTTATCTTGCAAGAAAAAGTTGATACGGGGAACATTTTGCTCCAACATTCTGCCAAATTCCCATTTGGGACAAGTGCGGGCGATTTGCACGATTTATTGATGAATATGTCGCCCAAAATTACGCTCGAAACTATTGATTTGCTAAAGTCAGGCGACTTCACTCCGCTCAAGCAAAACGACACGGAAGCAACTCCTGCACCGAAGATTTTCCCGCAAGATTGTTTCATAGATTGGAATAAGCCGACAATTGAAGTTTTGAACCAAATTTATGGATTATCTCCATATCCCGGAGCGAGAACAAATTTCAACGGACAATTGCTCAAAATCATCTATGCAACTGCTTCAGGCAATACAAAACTTCAGCCCATGCATTATACCATCGAAGGTAATAGATTTCTTATAGCTTGCTCGGATGGTGCGATTGCGCTGGATAGAATCATTCCCGAAGGAAAGCGGGAAATGAAAGCAGAAGATTTCTTGAAAGGCTACCGTGGCGATAAAACGGGAATTTTGTCTTAGAGCATTAATTCTGACATCTCCCCTGCTAAGTAAAATGAGCCGGTGATTATTGTATCTTCATCTGAGATTGATTCGTAAGCCGATTTCACATCTTCAAATTGTTTAATTTCCGCAAATTGCATTTCGTTAGCCATTTTTGCAATGTTTTCGGGTAATTCGGCTCTGTCAATTTTCAGCTTCGGCAAAAATAATCGCTGTGTAATTGGCTTCAAAATTTCCAACATTGCCCTGATGTCTTTGTCTGACATGACCCCAAAAATAATTGTGAATTTTTGCTTATCGGCTGAATATAAATTTATCGTTTTTAATAATTCGCTGATTGCTTCAGGATTGTGCGATACATCGAGCAGAAGAAGCGGCTTTTCGCGAATTGTCTGTATTCTGCCTGTTAGCCCCGTGTTTTTATAAACATTTTCAATTCCCTTTCTAACAGTCATTTCATCAATCATATAGCCCAAATCCATGAGCAAATCTATTGCAGTAAGTGAGCTTTTCAGGTTGCTTAATTGATGATTGCCCGGCAAAACGCTCACAATGTCGAAACTTCTCTTCGCCGAAACAGCTCTCGCAGATGTTTTGAAATTTGAATTGTATGAAATATTCTCAAAATTGTATATATCTCCGGCAAAAATCAATTCAGTATTTGCTTTTTTAGCTGCATTTTGAAAAACGTGAGCAAGTTCCACAGCGGATTCTCCGATTATACAAGGCGTCTTAGCCTTAATAATTCCGGCTTTTTCAAATGCAATGAGCTCTTTCGTATCGCCCAAAAATTCCGTGTGGTCAATTCCAATGCTTGTGATGATGGATAGCAGCGGCTCGAGAATATTGGTCGAATCGAATCTCCCGCCCATTCCGGTTTCGATTACGCAAATGTCTGTCTGATTATCCGCAAAATATTTGAATGCCATTACTGTTGTTATTTCGAAAAACGTGCAATCAATTGATTCTGCAAAATCGAGCAATTCTTCAGTATAATTTACGATTTCTTCGTCGCTAATTATTTTCCCGTTTATTCGGATTCGTTCGTTAAAATCCACAAGATGTGGCGAAGTATATAGCCCCGTTTTCAAGCCGGATTCCGTCAAAACCGATGCAATTACGGATGCAACGGAGCCTTTGCCATTGGTTCCTGCGATATGTACTGACTTGATTTTCTTATGCGGCGAACCCACAAATTCCGAAAGCTGTAATGTCCGCTCCAATCCCGGTTTGATGCCAAGTCTCAGCTTGGCAAACAGTCGCTCTAATAAAATCCGCTTTTTCGATACAATATCCTTGCTTTCGGTTGTCATTTTATTTACATTATTTAAATTTACAATTATTGATTTGGCAAAATTATGAAAGAAATTTTAAAAGATAAGATTATTTGTATTAGTGGCGTAACAAGTGGAATTGGATTGGCGATGGCGAACGAATTCATTTCGTGCGGAGCGAAAGTGATTGGATTCGGCTCTAAAACTGCCGATTCCTACCAAAACCGTGAGGATTTCGACAAAAATGCAATGAAAGACGGGCGATTTGAATTGGTAGATTGCGATTTGAATTCCGAGCAATCCGTTCGCGAGTTAGTGCAACACATCATCTCCGTTCACGGACAAATTGATATTTTTGTCAATAACGCAGGAGTTGGCAATTTCAAACCAATATTTGAAACTACGATTGAATCATTCGACGAAATGATGAACACAAATTTACGTGGAGCATTCCTCTTGATGCGTGATTTCGGGAAAATAATGGTCGAGCAACATTCGGGGATAATTCTAAATATCAATTCCGTTACAATCAATGAAATTTTCACTTCTTGTGGTGCTTATACCGCGACTAAAGCCGGTTTGAAGGCATTGTCGGACACACTGCGTAAGGAAATAAGGCATAGCGGTGTAAAAGTGGTAGATTTAATTCTCGGGGCAACGGTCTCTAATATTTGGAGCCAATCAGCACTTGACAAATTCTCGCAAAAGATGATTTCCTCGGCTGCCGTAGCAGATGCTGTCGCAGCGAATTTGGCAATTTTGATAGCCAATCCGGAGTTGATGATAGAAGAAATAAAAATTAAACCACAACTCGGAGATTTGTAATGAAGTTTATAGGATTGATTGCCATATTGCTGATTTTGTTGTCTTGTTCGCCAAGTGCAGGACCGGAAGGCGATACGGGCTTTGTGACATTCAATCTGTCGGGAGATGTGCAACTGCAATTTATTTCGACGAGCATCAAAGCTAACGAGAAGACTATCAACCAAGCATTTGACGTTACGAGTTCGATGAGAAGCGGCAACAGGCAACATTCATTTCTAATTGCAATTTATGATGAAATCATTGTCGGTGAGTATATGAATTTGGACGGTGGAAATTATATCATAGTGACTATTGACGGCACGACGAAGCAAAATTACCGTAGCGAATCATTTCGCATCAGATTTGAGCAATATGACCAAGCTAAAATATTTGCAGAGTTCACCGCCGAAATGTATAATATTGACGACCCGAGCAAAACTTCCAATTTGCAGTCCGGAAAAATTGAAGTATTCCGAAAATAAGATTAGCTTTTTTATGATTTGACAAAAATATTTTATAAATTTGTCAAGTAGGATATTGCAGAATTATTTAATGATAATTTAGGGCGACAGATGAACAAACGACCTGATTGGGACCAACTATATATCACAATGTGTTATTTAATCGGCATGAGAAGCAAAGACCCTGCTACTCACGTGGGCTCGGTGATAGTTGACAGCGACAATGTGCTTGTTTCGACGGGCTATAATTCATTGCCTCGTGGTATTGAATCCGATACTGAAAATAAGCGACTGTCTCGCGATGGTGGTGAAAAATATTATTGGATTGAACACGCCGAAAGAAATGCTATTTACAATGCAGCACGTCGCGGCACTCAGTTAAAGGGTTGCAAACTTTACGTCCCATGGACTCCTTGTACTGATTGTGCTCGTGCAATTATCCAAACAGGTATTTCCGACGTTATAATTCACCAAAATGGTCAAGATTTCTATGACGTCCATACAAACGGAAAATGGATAGAATCATACCAAAAAACGCGGGCTATGTTTCTGGAAGCAGGTGTAAAAGCTCGTTACGTCGAATGCAATATAGTTGTGCCCGAAGTTTTGATGAATGGACAGTATTTAGCTTCTTACGATAAGTTGAATTACAATGAAACGATATAGTAACATATTTTTTATCGTTTTTCTAACGCTTGCGAGTTGCGTATCAAGTACGAATTTGCGTCTGTATTATTACCCGGTACACGATTTAGAACGTGGCAATGTTTACGCTTTTCGGTCAAGCGAAACTTTCAATAGAAATTTTTTTGTGGCACTCAAATCTAGAATTGAATCCGGGAAGCAATATATGTATATCGAAATGTTCGATGCTGAATTTATATTGCTCACAAGTGCTAAAGAATTATTGACTGAGGAAAGGGCTGAAGTAGTCGAATTTGGCGTCAATTTGGATAGTATTGTCACTTATATTGACATAAAGTCCGAAATGTCCTTTTTCTGGGATTTCACCGAACCGTCGCATTTTTCAGCAAAATTGGAAAATAATGAATTCAAAATCGAAAGAATGTTTCAAAATGCTTTTGTTAATTACAATTACCAAGGAGTTGATTATCCTGCGGCACATATCACACAAGATGGAAGCGGCGAATTATACAAATCTGCAATGTCGGAGTATAATATGACCGATTTATATTTCGCTAAGGGAATCGGAATGATAGCATTCAAAATAGCAAAGCCCGGCGGTAAAAAGGAAGAATTTGTTTTGGATAAAATGCTGAACATGAATGAGTGGAGGGTTTTACGTGGAGTTAACTGATGCAAAGCTGCTTTCGGCGGCGATGATTGTAAAAAATGAAGAAAATGATTTACCCGGATGCCTCGAAAGCCTGAAAAACATTGTTGACCAAATCGTAATCGTTGATACAGGTTCTACTGATAAAACTAAAGAAATTGCTTTGGCTTACGGTGCCGAAGTGCATGATTTTGAATGGTGCGACGATTTCGCAATCGCAAGAAACGAATCGCTAAAATATGCGACAGGGCAATGGATTTTGTACATTGATGCCGACGAAAGATTATCGCCCGACAGTCAATCGTTTATCAGAAAATTAATTAGCAAAGCCAAACCCGAAATCGGTGGATTTATCACTACTATTATTAGTAAATATACCGAGGATGACGGCTCAATAGCTACATATAAAGGGAAATATCCGCGACTTTTTCGTAATTTGGGTTATCCCGATTTGCACTTTTTCGGCAAAATTCACGAGCAAATTTCACCATCTATTTATGAAAAGGGTTTCGATATTATTGAATCCGAAATTATTATAAATCATGAAGGTTATGCAATCAGCAAAGCCGAAATGAATATAAAAGTCGGGAAAAATCTTAATATTTTAACCGAACACATTCGCCAAGAGCCTGAAAATGGATATACTTGGTATCAGTTGGGCAATACACTTTATCAGATGAAAATGTATGAGCGAGCAATTGAATGCCTCGAAAATGCTCTCAAATGCGGAAATTTGACTAAATTTCTTTCGGCAAATACTGCACTTGCACTCGCCAATATGTATTTATCAAAAGATCAAACTCTCGTTGCTCGCAAATGTTGTGAATTAGCATTGCTTTATTTGCCCGAATTTAATGCCGCAAATGTGCTTTTGAAGCATATTACAAATTTAAATAAATGATAATAAAATCGATTTTATAAGTTTGATTTGATATTGCGTTTATGCTATAATAATTTTGTATCGTTATGGCAAAGAAAAATATAAATAATAATATCAAAGATCTAAAAGCTAAGAATTTAGCTATACTTATCAAGCTGAATCTGAATTTTAATAAATTGACAGAAGACTCCCTCAAAAGCGAAAATGATTTGGATAGCTCGCTGAAATTAACTCAAAATTACTGTAAAACTATTACTGAAATATCAAAATTAATCGAAGCAATGAACAACGCAGTTGATAGCGAAAGCGTCGGGCGAGACATAAACGAAATTATCAGAAGCGACCCGCAGGCTTTTGAATTAGCTTCTCAAATGATGAACCGATTGTATGAATTAGAAAATTACATAGAAAATAACATAGAAAATAACATTGAAAATAGAACAAAATTAGTTATGTAATTTGCTTTTAATTTTTTGAAATAAATCTTTAGATGATTGTTTCAATCCATCAATATATTTCACTAAAACTAAAAAGAAAATGATTAACAAAACAGCAGCTAAAATGCTCTGCCAAGGTACAAATGAATATTTGTAATAGTGCATAAATCCATTATTCAGAGCCGTACCGTAAATAATGAAAATATGTACAACGTATATCATCATCGTCTTTTGCCCTGTTTTAGCCAATAGTTTGGGTATTTTCACTGAATTTGCTATGAATGAAATAACACCGCAAATAATTAAAGTATTACCCAAATGATAGAAAAGAAAATTATTAAAGAGTAGATATTTCAAATTCATATCGCCGGTTAATTTGAATAAAATTTCTAAAATGCCACCCGAACCGTAATGCAATATCAACCCTAAAGCGAGGATAACGAAAGTAAAGATATAATTAAATGCAATATTGACATTTTTGGATAATATATAGCCCAAAAGCGCACCCCATAAACTGAATCCCATCCAAGGAATAATTGTGAAATTGGCTCCAAAATCTCTTGTAAAATAAGTGGCTATCGGCAATGGGAAAATAGCCAACCAGTCAACATCTAAAGTTGAAGGATAAAAATAAAATAGCGATAATGCCGATAAACTTAAAAATATCCAAATTGGAATTCGCGTAATTTGATGGATTATATAAAATGTAATTATAGTTAAAATGGAAATTCCGATACAATGCAATACATCAGCAGCAAAAGAGTACCTGAATTTCATAAAATCCAAATCATGGAGATTGGCAAGGATATCAAAATTAAATCTGAGTAAATATCCAAGAAATATAAGTATTACAAATCTTTTCAGCCCTTTGCCTACTCGTTCATTTTCAGTGAATTTTACTTTTTTACGCATTAATAAATATGTAAAAATAGTGCCCGAAGCAAAGAAAAAGACGGGGGCAGTGATTCCCCTCATATGATTCCATAAATTATAGAAAAAATCCCCGGTATCACGAAATTCCATTGCAAGCGTAGCATCAATCATATGCCCTTGCACCATCATCAAAATAGCATACGCTCTCACCAGGTCAATGAAGTGCAATCTGGGCGATTCTTTGCTATGGTCCGGGACATTGGGTAAAAATCTATTCATATTGCTTTTTCCATTCTTTTACGGTATCAAATGCAATGTTTTGGATATAATCGGCTATTTCGGGGTCAATGCCCATCGTGTAACTGCTTTCATTTGCATTCAAATCTGTCAAAAATGAATAAAAAACGCAAGCTGATAAATAGCCACCTACATTATTAGGGTGCTTGAAATCGGTATATAGGTCTAAATCGGGGCGTTCGTTACGAACTTTGTTCCATACTAAGCCCACGGGAACGACTTCGCATCCGAGTTCGTCGGCTATTGCAGTGTATGAACCTGCAAGCATTGCCGCCATTCCCGGGTCGTCTTTGTATTCCCAAGTCATGAAAAATATTGTCTTGGCATTTGTCCCACGTATGATTCTTTCGAAAACCTTCGCATAATTGTAAAAACTTTCTCTGTTCAGTCAAAGGAGAAGTGCTGTATTCCTGCAAAACAACGTAATCCCATTTGATGCTTTTAATCTGAACAACTGCATCGCCTTTACGATAGTGCCCCGAAAGACGCTCCCCGCCGGGAGCAATCCTCATTGAACGGATTTTGAGCGGTGTATCGGTGCTGTCAAACATTTTGGTTAGTATTTTATCAAGCCCGCCGTTTGAGTGAGTCAAGCTATTGCCAATAAATAAAATATTAAGCGGATTTGCAGTATAATCATTCGGACGGTTAGTGCAAGCTCCGACGAATAATATCAATCCGATAGTTAGAAATAAATATTTTATGTATTTAGCTTTTACTCTCATTAATAATAGCTATCCAATTGAATTATAATGATTAATAAGTCCATTTGTCGAGCCGTCATGAGATTGAGTTTTAATTTTATTATCCAATTCGGGATATATTGATTTTGCTAATTGTTTGCCTAATTCCACTCCCCATTGGTCGTAGGAATTTACATCCCAAATTACACCTTGCACAAACACCTTATGTTCGTAAATTGCAATCAACATCCCTAATGATTCGGGTGTCAATTTATCAATCAATAGCGTATTTGTGGGTTTGTTGCCCGGAAATAATTTATGAGGCAATAATTTATTTATTTCACTTTCGCTCAAATTTGCAGCACTGAGTTCGAGTTTGACTTCATCAGCATTTTTACCCATCATCATTGCTTCAGTTTGAGCAAAGAAATTTGACATAAGTATATTATGATGCTCGGCAGTCGGATTCAGAGATTGTGCAAATGCTATGAAATCAGCCGGAATTGTCGCGGTGCCTTGGTGCATTAGTTGGAAAAATGAATGTTGCGAATTGGTACCGATTGTTCCCCAAATCACGGGACCTGTGGCATAATCAAGTTCGATTCCATCACGGGAAACTCGCTTGCCGTTGCTTTCCATATCGAGTTGCTGCAAAAATTCCGAAAAGCGTTCCAAATATTGGTCGTATGGAATCAAGGCATGGGAGCTAAATCCCCAATAATTCACATACCAAATGCCCAACAATGCCATCAGGACAGGGATATTTTGCTCAAAAGGTTTGTTGCGAAAATGTGTATCCATTTTATAAGCACCGGTTAGCAATTCTTGAAAATTATCGAAACCGATGTAAAGTGCGATTGGCAGCCCGATTGCAGACCATAAGGAAAATCGCCCGCCGACCCAATCCCAGAATTCAAACATGTTTTCACTTGGGATTCCAAATTCGTTGCAAGCTTTGTGATTTGTCGAAAGTGCCACAAAATGCTTCGCAATATCGGCTTTAGACGCACCTGAATTCAAAAACCACGCTTTGGCAGAATTTGCATTTGTCAGCGTTTCCCAAGTTGTGAATGTTTTGGAGGCGATTACAAACAGCGTAGTTTCGGGTTTAAGTTTCCGCAAGGTTTCCTCGATATCAGTTGCATCAACGTTAGATACGAAATGAATATTGATTTTGCCGGAAGCATATTTTTTGAGTGCGCTGCACACCATTTTTGGTCCTAAATCCGAACCGCCTATGCCGATATTGACTACATCAGTGAATGTTTTGTCTGTGTAGGAGCGTAATTTGCCACTATGAATATCATTTGTAAATAGCTGCATTTGCTCGAGAACCTTTCTGATGCCGGGCATTACATCAACACCTTCAAAATATACCGGTTCGTCGCTTCTGTTGCGTAATGCTGTATGCAGCACCGCCCGATTTTCAGTAATATTAATCTTCTCGCCCTTGAACTGAGATTCGATTTTTTCGCTCAAATTCGCTTCGCGAGCCAATCCAACCAACAAATCGAGAGTTTCGCTTGTGACAAGATTTTTAGAATAATCGAACAGAAATTGCTCCCAACGAATTGAGAAACGCTCGAATCTATCGGCATCTTTCGCAAATAATTGCCTCAAATGCATACTTTCCATCAAATTGAAATGATTTTTCAATTTTTCGTAGCTTTCAGATTTCGACATTAGCATAATAAAAACTCTATTATTTACAAAATTACAATCTCAAAATTACTTATTTATAATGATATGACATAGAATAAATTGTTCCGTCTCCACTCCGTCATTAACTTAATATGATAGACGATTTCAACATAGAAGATAGGGTAAGGCTGATAAATCAAGGAATTGAGGGCAACGGAGATGTTGTTTATTGGATGAGCCGTGACTGCAGATTACACGATAACGCGGCTTTGTTGTTCGCCCAATCAATTGCAATCGCTAAGAAGCGACATTTGCGAATAATTTTCGATGGTGATTTTATCGGTGTTTCCCAGCGGCAAAAGCCGTTCTTGCTTTACGGATTGCAAGAACTGGCATCGAATTGCAAAGATTTCAATTTGAGCTTTGAATTTCTAAATGGAGAATCAACCAAAACATTTGCAGAATTTTCAAAATCGAATAAGGTCTGTTGCCTAGTTACAGATTTTTCACCATTGAAATATAACAGAGCCCTGAAAAGTAGATTCTGTGAAATTGCCACCGTCCCGATTTACGAAGTTGATGCTCATAATGTTGTCCCGCTGTGGCTTGCATCGCCAAAGCTCGAATTTGCGGCTTATACGATTCGCCCGAAAATTACAAAATTATTGCCAATCTATTTAACTGAATGTCCGCAATTGCAGATTCATCCTTACGGCACTGCCGAAATTTGTTCATTTGAAAACTTCTTTGATGGCGACAAGGAACTTTCAAGCGGTGAAACGAAAGCAAAAATTAAATTGTCCCAATTCATCGAAAATAAATTGGATACCTATGCCGAATTGCGGAACGACCCTTCGCTGAATTTCCAATCGGGACTATCGCCCTATCTTCATTTTGGGATGATTTCTGCACAGCGCGTGGCTCTGGAAGTCCATAAAGTAGATGCTAAACCCGATTCAAAAGCTGCTTTCCTCGAAGAGCTCATCATTCGTAAGGAATTATCGGATAATTTTTGCTATTATAATCCGAATTATAACAATTTCACGGGCTTTCATACTTGGGCTCAGAGCACTTTGAACGAACATCGACACGACGTGCGGGAGTATCTCTATTCTTTCGAGCAATTTGAAAATGCCGAAACGCATGACAAATACTGGAATGCTGCACAAAAAGAGATGGTGATTACGGGCAAAATGCATGGATATATGCGAATGTATTGGGCTAAGAAAATTTTGGAATGGACTCGCTCGCCCGAAGAAGCTTTGGATTTTGCAATTATTTTGAATGATAAATATGCTAAGGACGGCTGTGACCCGAACGGCTATACGGGCATTGCATGGTCAATCGGCGGAGTTCATGACCGTGCTTGGAGCGAACGGCAGGTCTTTGGCAAAATTCGTTTTATGAATGATTCGGGATTAAAGCGTAAATTTGATATTGAAAAATATGTTGAAAATATAAAACTTTTACAAAATGAGAATAATAATATCGGCAATTCTGTTCATAGTCTTTTTGGCAGCGTGTGAATCTGAAGATTCGCGAATTGAACGCTACACAGACATTTACTACGACATCATGGTCGCAAAGGAAACCTATCTCGATTCGGCGCTTGCTGCGGGAGCGATTGACAGCATAATGAAGCATTATGGATATGACATCTCGACTTTCGAGAAGGAATCATACGAATTGTTCATGAAAGACAGGAAAAATTTCACAACGATAATTGATTCGGTCAGGAAGCGTGCTGAAGCTGAAATGCGACGAATTTTATCCGAAAAAGAAAAAGCGAGGGACACCACCACAGTTAAGGACTAATCCTTTACTTAAGCGAATCCGCCCATTGTTTCCATTTTTCGGGAGTATTGCCTACACTGGCGTCGCCTTTGAATCGCAATATCGGTGTCCGATAAAGATACGGGATTTCCAACAAAGTCTCGAACGCATCGAATACGCGATGGGCGTAGCCATTTTCTTTGTAATATTTGCCGTCGGTGTCAATCAAATCCTCAATGTTTATCTTGCGTAACACACTTTCCAACTCACCTTTTGAAAGATTTTTCTCCTCGAGATTGATGAATTGAATCGCAATCTTCCGCTCTTTGAAGTAGCGAATAGCTTTTTGTGTTTCACGGCATTTTTTCGTACCGAATATTTGAATTATTACCGACATTTCATTTCACCAATTGTAAAAAAAATGTAGTCGAACATAGAGCAAAATGATTTTGAGGCATGTCAAAAAAACAATTTCAGGCTTCTTAAATCGTTTTAAAATACTGTTATCTTATAATTACACATAATCTGGGAGCACTAAAATGGCATTCGTATTAAAAGATTTACCCTATGCAAAAGACGCATTAGCACCGCATATTTCCGAAGAAACAATGGAATTTCACCATGGTAAGCACTTATTGGCATACGTCAATAACACTAACAATTTGATTGCAGGAACAGAATTTGAAAATATGCCGCTCGAGGACATCATTCGCAAATCTCAAGGCGGATTGTTCAATAATTCGGCACAAATCTGGAATCACGAATTTTTCTGGGATTGCATGTCGCCCAATGGTGGCGGAACGCCCTCAGGAAAAGTACTGACAGCACTCGAAGGAAGTTTCGGCTCATTCGATTCGTTCAAAGAGCAATTCTCGAAAGCAGCTGCAACTTTGTTTGGCGCCGGTTGGGCGTGGCTTGTCAAGGAATCAGACGGCAAATTGGCTTTGGCTACTTACAGCAATGCCGGTAACCCATTGGTAGATGGCAAGACAGCATTGTTGGGTCTTGATGTTTGGGAACATGCTTACTACATTGATTATCGCAATGCGCGCCCCAAATACATCGAACACTTCTTCGAGTTGATAAACTGGGACAACGTCGCCAAAAAATTGTAACGATTTGATGGGTGTGTTGATTTGATGATTTCGTAGGGACAGAACAGCTTTCTGTCCAAAACATAGCCCACAAATTTATACGTGGGTTAAGAAAATGAACGTAAACATAGGTTTTAACCGTGGGTGAAAACAAGACCTCCACCCCGTCTGCTTCGCAGACACCCCTCAAGAGGAGAATTAATTATAGTAGGGACACGGCGTTGCCGTGTCCCTACTGTTATCTTCACCCTCGAATGAATTCGTGGGCTATGTTTTTGTTCATACTTGCTTCTTCTATCTCGAAATCAGGAATTTATTTACAAATATGTTGTTATTTGCTTTCCCGACCATGAAGTATGCTCCGTTTGAAATATTCTGAACATCAATGAATTGGTCGTGCTGCCCGGTTAATAGTCGCTGCCCTTTGATGGTATAAATTTCGTACCAATCTATTTGTTCACTTAGTTCAATATGGGTGTCATGAACAATCGGATTCAAAATGTATTGCGTTTGTTCGAGTACGTTTTTGCTGTCAACACTTGTAGCTTTGGGCAAATTCATTTCAAATATTCCGCTAAATCTGCTGGCAAACCAAATTTTATTGCCAATTTGTACGTAATTATCCAAAAAAGGAGTAAATTGGACTAAGTCTTGAGTAGGGTAAAAAATTTGGACATCATCATTACTTATTTTCAGAAAATATTGTGGCGAAATTATCCAATCATTTTCATATGTATCAAAGGTAATAAAGGAGCTAATAATTTGTAAATCGGCTCCAAGTATAATATTTTTGTATTTTTGATGGTCCCATTTCCCTGCATTATAAACTGAATGTCCGCCATCTAAAGAATAACTGCCATGATTGATTGTCCAGCCTGATACTTGTTGAAAGTTTAATATTAAATCATTATTATTATTAACACTTAAGTATCGGCGCTTATTTGTGAAAGGAGCATCTTTTCCGTCTGAGACTAATATTGGTGATAATTTTTCCCCATTTATATCATAGATATACTGTGAGCTTAAGTCAATACGAATGGTACCGTCTCTCATACAAATGCCTCTTTTGTCGGGACCTGTGGTGTACTCAGGTATGTTACGAATTATGACGTGAAATTCGCCATCATAATATTTCCAAAATTCATGAGTTAGAATATTTTTATTCTCTTCAGGGGAAAATTTGCTGATTGACGCACCTACCCACAAAGCACCGGTAGAGTCGCGGCAATATACTTTGTATCGCTCTTCTTGCAAAATATCCGGAATAAATTCAAGAAAACTGATTCTCTCCCATTTAGTCCCGTCCCATTTCCACAAATTATCATTTAAAGATAACAAATAATTGCCTTCATTATCTACATATAATCCCGCATCCGGATATTGATATTCATAAGTTAAGCTATATGGGACATCAAAACTATTCCAATTTACTCCATCGTATTCTTGAATGACAAATTTCAGTCCAACTTGACCTAAAGCTACTAATTTATTGTTTTTTGTGTCGTAATCTATATCAACAAATAAATTTGAAGAAGGTCCATTACTTTCATAAATGGCTGGTTCGGGATTGTTGTACCATTCTATTCTATCAATTTTGACGACTATTAATTCATTCTTTTCATTTTCTTTAACAATTCTTATATCTTTATTTATTAATACCTGCTGTTCTTCAAATAAATCTTTTTCGGGGTCATATGTGTATATTGCGTTGTTGACCACAAGATAATATACTTGATTACCTTTGAAAAAGTATGCTTGGCTTAATATCTCTTCTGAAATGGTATGCAATATTGTTTCTTCTTTCGTTGTTAAATCGGTTTTGATGAAGTGATTATTCGTCAGGACATAAAGCATTCCGTCGTCATCGTAAAAATCTCTTACTACGGAAAGAGCAAATGAAAATTGATTGTCCCAAGGTAGCAAATTACCGTCAACGAATCTATAATTGCCGCCGTAAAAGCCGTTTGCCCAGATTTCTCCTTGGACATCTCTTATTCTTAAAAACAGAGCCTCTTTCACTTGGGCATAGCCCGGTAATCCGGGAGCAATAATATATTCGGGACCATCCTCTGTCATTTTAAAAATTACATTTGTACCTGTGTACATTAGATTTATGAAGCCTATTAAATCACCATTTGATTCAATAAAACCTCCGGCATCATGTATTCCTTGGCTATCACCGATGGAATAGCTTTCTTTTCCGGTACTTGTTATGACTTCTATTCGTGGTTCCCGATTTTTGATTAGGTAAATATTGCCATCTTTTACATAATGTTCAGCTACACTCGAAGCAATTTTAACGGCTTTACCATCCTTCATCATAAACATATCAGCACCGGCACGATAGAAATAGAGTACTCCTTCTATTTCAAAAAAAGTCTTGATTGAATTATACCGCGCAGAGTCAAATTCGATATTCTTGATTGCACCACTTTCTTTATCAATGCTATATACGCCCAATGAATTAGAAAACACGATGCCATGGTGTGTGCTGGAAAAAATTCCCGTTATGCCTGAATAGAAATTACTATGGTTTATAATTTCAATCTTGTCCGACTTGGATTCTGTATGAAATATCAACAGCAATACAATTGCTAACGATTTGAAACAAAAGAGCGGCTTTGACGAAAAAACTTTGTTAAAATCTAACATTTGAACCTCAAATCTGTGAATATATTTACATTTAATACCATTATTTATATTACTGACATACTCTTAATTGTAAAAGACACAGAAAGTATCCAAAAGTTACATTAGATTTTAAAAAAATATTTGTCATATCTGCTAAAAATTCACTTTTTGTGATGATGTTTCGGAAAATGTTGCTATTTTGGATTTTTTGAAATATTGCACGGGTAAAATGTATTCGAGATTATATTCATCATCGCTGATTGGAATCAAAGGATTCGTCGTAGAAATTGAGACGCACTTGGACAACCAGCTTCCGGCATTCAACGTCGTAGGGCTTCCCGACTCCTCGGTGAAGGAATCCCGCGAACGAGTGACCGCCGCAATCAAAAATTCGGATTTCATTTTCCCGAATAAAAAAATCACCGTCAATCTCGCTCCGGCTGACGTCCGCAAGGAAGGCAGTGCTTTCGATTTGCCGATTGCACTCGGGGTGCTGTGCTCCACCGGAATTTTAGAATACGATAATCTCAGCGAAATCATTTTCCTTGGTGAATTATCGCTCGAAGGCACTTTACGACCGATTCACGGGACTTTGTCAATTGCTGTCGAAGCTCGCGAAAGAGGCTTCAAGAGGCTTGTCATTACTGAAGAAAATGCTCCTGAAGCCGCTTTGGTGGACGGATTAGAAATCATCGCCGTTAAGAATCTGCGCCAATGCGTGGATTTCCTGAATGGCGAAATCAAAATTGAAACCACGAAAGTAAATGTTGACGAACTGTTCAGCACTGCAAAATCGGACGAATTCATCAATATGAGCGACGTCAAGGGTCAAGAAGCGGTCAAGAGGGCGCTCGAAGTATCGGCTGCGGGTGGTCATAATATGCTGATGATTGGACCTCCGGGCTCGGGCAAAACGATGCTCGCCAAACGCATTACAACGATTTTGCCGCCACTCTCGATTGAAGAATCGCTCGAAACGACGAAAATTCATTCGGTTGCGGGATTGCTAGCCGACCGAAACGCCTTGATTACGATGCGTCCCTTCCGTTCGCCGCACCATACAATTTCCGATGCGGCTCTTGTGGGCGGTGGTATGAATAAGATTCGTCCGGGCGAAATTTCATTGGCTCATCACGGCGTTTTGTTCATGGACGAATTGCCGGAATTTGCCCGAAATGTGCTTGAAGTGCTGCGTCAGCCAATTGAGGAGAAAAATATAGTCATTTCGCGAACAAAAATGACAATCGTTTATCCGGCGAATTTCATGCTAATTTGTTCGATGAATCCCTGCCCATGTGGCAATTTCGGCGACCCGACAAAAGAATGCACTTGCACTCCGCAGAAAATCAAAAATTATTTGGGAAAGATTTCCGGTCCGCTATTGGACAGAATTGATATTCATGTCGAAGTTCCGGGCGTAAATTATAAAGAGCTGTCGTCCGAACGAGTGGGCGAAAGTTCAGCAAATATTCGTGAACGAGTAATTAAAGCCCGCGATATTCAAATTGACAGATTCAAAGGCACGGGAATATTCAAAAATGCAGACATGGGCACAAAGCAACTGCGCAAATTCTGCAATTTGGACTCCGCATCGGCAGAGTTGCTCAAGATTGCAATGTCTCGATTGGGCTTATCTGCACGGGCATACGACAGAATACTGAAAGTAAGCCGCACAATCGCCGATTTGAGCGATAGCGACTCAATTCAAGCAATGCATATCAGCGAAGCAATTCAGTACCGCAGTCTCGACCGTGAATACTGGCGTTAGGCGATGTGAAGTTCGCGGTTTAATCTCGGGAAAGAATAAACGGGTTCGCCTTCGGAATTAAAATTGAGTTCGCCTTTCAGCTCGACGACTAATTTTTCGAGCACTTTTTTCGCATTATCGATTGCTGTATTATCAGAAATATTCGCATTTCTGAGAATATCGCTTAGCTTGGCTTGTTTGCCGTGATTGCGAACAAATGCCCCAATTAATTTTTTGCGTAAAATATTATATTCACGTTTTCTATTTTTAGCTTTTGTAATAAATACTCGGACAGCCGGAATAATAAAAAATAATGCCGAAATTACCAATGGAAAATATCCCAATATCCAAGCGACCCACGAATACTCGTTAAGCGAATTAATTGTAACTAATTGCTCCTCGTATGAAAATTGGAATTCTTGGTCAGAATTAAATATATTTATTACTATTATTGACATCACTAAATTAAATGTATTCATTGCAGCAATTGCAAAATTTCTGCCTTTCGTATTTCCGGTAACTTCATAAGGTGCTTCGACTTCGTCTTCGTAAAATACAATTTTTCCGCCTTCCAAATCCTTGCTGACTTTATTCATCATTCCGGTAAAATCGCCCACAATCGAGCCTTCGTTGTCAATATACAAATCGCCATTGAATCTCGAAGCATATTCTGCCAAACGAGATTCGGCAACTTCATAATTCACACCTGACAAAGCCACGATATGCCCTGCGGTAATTTTGCCATTATTTTTGCGTATAAATGCAGCGGCTTCTTTGGCATCATCAAGCGGGTCGTATTCAGGGTGCTCGGGACCGAATACAAAACTAAATATCGAGAAAATGAAGTTTTTCCCTTTATTTTTTTCGGGTTCATAAGTGCGGTATCTGTAGCCATATGGGTCGGTATGATAGCTTAAAGCCCGCGACCACATCATGAAGTAAAAGACCTGGAAAATCCCTCGGAAAATCCCACCAATTATGTCGCCAAAATCAAATTTGGAATCGCGGCTGTTATCTCCTCTACTCGCCAAAAGGATTGCAAGCAAAATAAGGGCAAAAACAACTGTGTAGAGAATCATGATAACGCCGACAGATGCTTTATACACAAATGTAAAGCCTTTCCAAATGACATCGAGCACAGACATTAGGACTTCTTTGAAAGTCTTGGAGCCGCGTTTGTGTAGCGGATATTTGAAAAGGAATTGCAGCCTACCACTTTCGCGGTCCATAGTTACGCGAGATTCGTAAAGTTCAATCAAACGCGAAACGCCATCGTTGATTTGGTCGAGCGAAAAGCCCGTTTCTGATGCCGCATCTTCGGGCGAGAGCTTGCCTCGTGCCTTTTTGACAACTCTTTCTAACTCAACAACAACCTTACGGTCTGCATTTTTCGAATCCATTTTTATTCCCTGACTTTATCGCATTAAAACAATAATGACGTTATTTAAGCCCTTGTGATTGTCACAAAATGACGAAATTCGTGGAAAACTAAAAAAATAAGCCCGGCATTTTAATCGGGCTTATTAGTTTCAGTAATATTTTTCGTTTACAGCTTCGTTTTCATCTCGAAATAGGTTGTTCTTGGGCGAACCGGACCATAGATGTAATATGGGTCACGAGTGACACCACGGTCTTTGTCGGTCTGGAAACTGTTCATAATATTATGCATCCCAATTCCGATTTCGATAAATGGTGCAGAACTCACAATATATGAGACTTTGCCGTTTAATTCCACGAAAGCAGGTGTTTCGCGTAATCTGTTTAATGTATTGATTGAGCCGTCCGGTGTGATGCCACCTGCAAAATGCGGCACAAACATAGGTCCGGAAATCACTGCGGACATGTCAAGCGTCCACGATTTGCCGAAATATTTAGATGCTGAAATGAAACCGTACAAATTTGGGCTTTTGAGTAATTTATCTGTAGTATGAATTACATCATCTTCCTCAAACCAAGCGTAGGATTTGTCGAATTTGCTTTGTTGGTAAGTCATTCCGGCTACAAAGGAGAAATTGTTCATCATGCTTGTTTGTAATTCAAAGGTTATTCCCTGTACTTCGGCTACATTGCCATTCCGACGCTCGAGCAACAGGTAATTATCTTCAGTTAAGCCAACATATTCGAGCACGAATACATTATCAAGATGTGTGTAGAACAAGTCCGTAGATATTGCAAATGGTACATCGCCAATCGAAAATGAGTAATCCGCTGAAAAATTCACGTTTTGCGAAAATTCAGTTTTCAAATCATCAGCCATTCGGATAACTTGCAAATCACCGGCTAACAAATTGATATGCAAATCTTCATTGAATGCCTGTGGCGCTCTGAATCCTGTTGAATAACTTGTACGCAAGGTAAAAGTGCTCCAAGGTTTGTACAAAAGACTGGCTCTCGGGCTGACTACGAAATTATCTAAAAAGTTGTGACGGTCAATTCTTGTACCCAAAACAAGGCTTATGCGGTCAGTCATAGTAATGTCATCTTGAACATAAAAGCCGTGCTCGCGAGTGATTTGGTCTAAATAAAGATTGTAGCCCGACAGTTTGTCACTCATATTGTCATATTTGAATTCATACCCGGCGGTGATGATATGCTCTGCACCTAAAAAGTATGGAACAACTTGCGATAGCTGAACTCCCGTTATGAATGTAGAATTATCGGTAGTGCCATAGCCGTTGGGGTCTTGATTTGCTCCGTAGTAATTATCGCGGTTAGTGCTTTGCATCGAAACGTAAGTGGACATTTTGGTATAATTACCGAAAAAGTTCTCGTAGCTGATTTGTCCGGCGTTTGTAATGTGATTGATTGCTTCAGTCAAATCCGATAGATGATACGGAAGCTCAAAATTATTGCCTCCGCGGCGTTTATCGGAAACTATATGATATTGCACACCGATGCGGCTTTGGTAATCGGGCTTATAGAAAGCACGGGCCCCAAAAGTAGTTACCTTCAGTTCGGGAATATCGCTGATGCCGTCGCCGGTTGCGTCCCATGCTTCGCGTGTGCGATTCATCCCAAACAAATAAACACCCATATTTTGTTTGTCGTTGATGACCGAGGTATTGAGATTGATTGTATTATCCGATTTTTCATTATTTGTGAATGATTGATTGAATCCGGCTTCGAAGGAATTGAGATATGGGTCGCGAGTGATAATATTGATTACACCTGCTATAGCACTACCACCATACAGAGCCGAGCCTCCACCGCGAACGATTTCGATGCGGTCAATCATATTGGATGGGATTTGTTCCAATCCGTAAACAGCATTGAGCGATGAAAACACAGGACGGCTGTCAATCAAAATTTGCGAATACTGTCCACCCAGCCCGTTCATTTTCACTTCGCTCGTTCCGCAATTCTGACAATTAGATTCAATTCGCAAACCGGGTTGGAAGCTAAGTCCGTCACGCAAGCTGACCGATGAAGTTGATTCGAGAACTTTGCTCGACAGAACGGAAACCTTCACAGGTACGTCCTCGTAAATTTTTTCGGAGCGAGTAGCCGTAACGACCAAATCCGGTGTTGTGAGATTGGTTTCCACCATTCCGACTTCAATTTCCAATTCGTCGCCGTCAGTATGCTCGAAATTGATGTCATACGAAAATGGTTCATATCCGATTGCCGAAACCAAGACTTTGAATTTCCCGTCAGGAATTCCTCTCAGCACAAATTCACCTCTGCTATTAGCAATGGTACCCAATGTAGTATTGGCAATTCTAACCGTCGCACTCGGTATTACGTTTCCGTCGCCGTTCTTAGTCCGAACGACTCCTCTTATAGTGTGGTTGTGCGAAAATGCTTCATTTGAAAAAACTACAAATAATAAAAGTATATAAATTATATATTTCATGGTTGATTTTTATTTATAAATTAATAATTACGGCTTTCTATAAACCGTTTAAATTGCCTCTTAGAGCAGAAGCGAACTATGTTTGAATAAACATCGCCATCACGAGGTGAAAGCTCTTAATAGATGCTGAATTTTAATATTGGAATGATAGGGGTGGAGCGCGTAGAGATTTGAATGAAACAAGGAAATTATCAATTATCGGGGATTGATACGTTTTCAAATTCCGGACAAAACTGTCTTTGATTGCCAAAGCAATCACTACAAATGCTAAAGTCGCAAGAAGCAGATTTGTCAGCATTTGCAACATTAGAAAATCCAAATCACTATGTGCGTGATTTTGGATAGGAATAGAATTTGAGCTATCGGAATGAGGGTGGGCATGCCAAAGCATGAAACCGCTCTCGGTGATATGGTAGTGACCGTTTGTGGCAGTATTATAAGCAATCAACAAAACTGCAATCATTACGATTACACCCGTTGCTCTTTTTATCTTATCCCACAAAAATTTCATCTTTTCCTATAACTTAATCCTTACTCAATACGTATATAATACGAAAAGGTTTCGATAAAATTTTGATATGATTAAGGGAGTTAGCGATGGAAACACAATTTCTATATTTAAACAATTTGTTTGCGACGGAAGATTTTCTTACTTTTGAGCATAAATCATTTGTTGCAAGGTGTTTATGAGTGAAAAATTATACAGTAAGGAAGATGTTGACCGGATTTTGAAGCGTGCTATTGATGCTTCGCCTTCCTATAGCGGCTCTATTACGGAATCCGAGCTATTACGCATTGCATCAGAACTAAACATTGACCCCGCTCAGGTACGGAAAGCAATGACTGAAGATGTTGCTGTCAACGAATTCGAAAGCGCCAAAGAAATATATCGCAAACGCAAACGTTCGTCGTTCTATGAGCATCTCACTGCGTATGTCATTGTAAATGGATTTTTAGTTGGGATTGATTACATGACTCCCGGAATTTCCTGGTCAATTTTCCCGATTCTGGGTTGGGGTATAGGCTTGGCTTTTGATTTCGTAGATAGCTTTTTCCCGAGCGAAGAAAAAGTCGAAAAGGGAGCCCGAAAGCTGATGAACAGCAAAAAATGGAAGAATATTCTCGATAATTTGATTGATGCATTCAATAGATGATTCAAAATTATGAAATGAAATACAAAGTAAAGTTTGAAAATAGTAGCCGATAAAAAGAGCCTTTTAGAACTGACTCTGCCTGATGGCGGCTCTTTTGCATGCACCAATATTGACGACGCCTATCAGTTTTGTCAAAAAATCGCTAAGGCTCATTATGAAAATTTCCCCGTTGGCTCGGTTTTAATCCCTCAAGAAACACGCAAATACTTCTACTCCGTATATTCATTCGCCCGAATAGCCGACGATATTGCCGATGAACTTGCTTTTTTGGATACGGAGCAAAGAGTTCAAGCTTTGCAATCATTTCTGGCAATTTTGACTGTAGATGGAGATACTCATCTGACAAATCCGATTGCTATGGCACTTCGCGATACTATGAAAGCCAAAAATATTCCAATCGCACCCTTCGAGAAGTTGATTGCAGCCTTCATTTCCGATATTCGATTTGTCCAACCGGCTACATTTCACGAATCTCTGACATATTGTTCAAATTCTGCAAATCCGATTGGCGAGCTCGTTTTGCGACTCTTTGGTGAATATAACCAACAAACAATGCTATATTCGGATGCAATTTGTACGGGGTTGCAATTGGTCAATTTTTGGCAAGACATCTCTATAGATGTCCCAAAAGGCAGGATATACATACCCAAAGACATTTGCGACAAGTACTCCTTAGACTTTTCGGATTTCCCGAAGAATTTAGATGACAAAAATTTTGAAAAAAGTTTGGAAGAAATCTATAATTTTACAAATAATTTTTTTTCATTTGGAAAAAACTTAATAAATTGCTTAATTGCAAAACGATTAAAGTTAGAAATTGCAATAACTTTTGAAAGTGGGGTAAAAATGTTAGAAAAGTTGAAAAAATTAGAGATAAATGTCAAACATAAACGTGTTAGCATAAATAAGGGAGATTTCCCGACGATATTTTATAAAGCAATTAGGAATCATTTGTTATAAAGAGATGGAAACGATAGACCAAATACAACTTGCGAACTACGAAAATGTAGAGCCTCCAAAGCTGGAGCGTTCAAACTTTTTGTATTCTTTCAAGTTGTTGCCCAAAGAAGAGCGCAATGCTATCACTTCCGTTTATGCTTTTTGCAGCTATATTGACGATATAGTTGACGGCTCTCCAAACATCAACAACAAATCTGTCCAAAAGAAACTTGACCGATTGTCATGGTGGGAAAATGAAATCGAAAAAATTTACGCTACAAGGACATTATCACCGATACTATTTCCGTTCCAAGCGGCAATATACCGTTTCGACATCCCTAAGCAATACTTTCTGACTTTGATTGACGGTGTCCGCACTGATTTGATACGCAATCGTTACGAAACCTTCGACGAGCTAAAGCATTATTGCTATAGCGTGGCGGGAATTGTCGGACTAATTAGCATCGAAATCTTTGGGCACAGATACGAAGAAACCAAAAATTACGCAGTTAATCTCGGCTATGCATTGCAAATGACAAATATACTCCGCGATGTCAAACATGACAAAGACAGAGGCTATATCTATTTGCCGCAAGAAGACCTTGACAGATTCGGCATCACTGAAAGTGACATTTTCGAGGAACGATACAATGATAATTTTATCGAGATGATGCGTTTCCAAACAGGCAGAGCTCGGGAATATTTTCACAAAGCTCGTACTTTCTTGCGTCCGGACGAAAAACCGACTATAATCGCCGCTGAAATCATGGATTCAATATACTATCGATTACTCGAAAAAATCGAACTTTCCGAGTATGATGTCTTCAGACGTCGCATCAGAGTATCTGCTTTGCATAAGTTCATGATTACTATGAAACATTGGCTTTCGGTCAAAATGTTAATTAACCGAACCAATAAATGATTTTAGAGTAGAAAGATTTATGATAAATTCTTATTTTTGTAAACAGTTTGAAAATTTATTGAAATAACGGATAAAAAATGCAGATAGAGTTTACTACAGAAGAACTACAAGAAGTTCAGCACCACATATCGAAATATCCCGAAAAGAAAGCGGCACTAATGCCCGTATTATGGATGGCTCAAAAAAAATGGGGCTGGCTGTCGCAAGATGTAATGCACTACGTCGGCGGCTTACTCGATTTACCGGCATCTCATGTCGAGGGTGTTGCTACATTCTATACAATGTATTTCAAAAAACCCATGGGCAAATACCATATTCAAGTATGCACCAACGTATCTTGTATGTTGCTCAAAGGTAAGGAACTTTACGATTATACCTCGAACAAACTCGGACTCAAACACAACGAACGCTCGGAAGACGGAATGTTTTCGCTTGAGGAAGTCGAATGTATGGGTGCATGTGGCGGAGCGCCGATGATTGCAGTTAACGAAGACTTTTACGAATACATGAACAATCAAAAAGTTGATGAAGTTTTGGATAATTTGAAGTAAATTTCAAGTTTTCTGAAAAAATATTCAGAATTCTTGTGACTTTTTGACTCTTTATGTGTTTATAACTATAGAGAGATACAAATTTTAGAAAAAGATGCCGATTAGAAATAAAAATAGTATTGTTTTCTCGAGGGTTTTCCTGCTAATAGTAGGGATAATCTACTTCGTAAATTATATCTACGCAAATATTTTGCCTGATATGCTCTCGCTCCGACCGAACGACGTGTTGGACAATTTGATGATTTGGAAGCTGCTCACGTTTCCATTTACTCCCGGGACAATAGAGGCGATGCTACTTTTTGCAATGACATTCTACTTCATTTCCCCAAAACTCGAAGAAATTGTTGACCAATTCCGCTATCCATCATGGCTGTTTCTGCTTTCCATTTTGCATGGATGCGCCATGACACTGATTTTCTGGAAAACTGATGTGGTAATCGCCGGAATGGAAGGAGTGGCATTTTTCGTGCTTACTCTGTACCTGTTTCTCAAGCCCAAGTCAATGGTGGAATTTATGAAATTTCCTCCACTTTCGACAGTTTTATTCACAGCCGGGCTGATTTTCCTTTGGTTCGGGATGAAAATAGTCAACGTCACAGGCGGAATCAATACACAATTTATACCACAATTTTCATCAGCACTCTTTGGGATTACACTCGGAGCATTGATATATTTGCAAATCAGATTAGCAAGCAACCACAGAAGCCGCAGCCGTGTGGACAGATATGATAGCGACTTGAAAGTCCCAAGACCCGAAGAGCTTTCGGTGGCACTGATTTCCAACACAAAATTGAAAAAGCAGTATAGAACTTTGGAAGATGAATTAGAAACTGAATTGTATTCGTTACTATCGGATGACCCTGCCGAAAACGAAGAAAAACTCAATGAAATACTCGACAAAATTGCCGTTCATGGCAAAGACTCTTTATCGCCTTATGAAAACAGGTTCTTGGAAGAGTATTCCAAGCAATTATGATTTCGAAAAAAACATTCCATATATTATAAATCAAAATAGGTGAATCATGGCTGAAAGGACAGATTTTCTAAATCCTGATATGTTGGTAGAACATATTGACATAACAAAAATTAACACCATTCCATTGGTAGAATCAATGGGCAAAATGGCATTTCAATCACGCAATTTGCACCGTGCCGCAACGATTTTCGATATGGCAGTATCGGATGTGAATTGCTGCAACTATCTGACTTTAGCCGGCTCATTAGTTAGTGCAGGTCTGAAGAAAGTAGTAGTAGATTTGCTTGAGAACAACATGGTGGACGCAATAGTTTCCACAGGAGCAAATATCGTTGACCAAGACTTTTTGGAAGCACTCGGATTCAAGCACTACCAAGGCACTCCATTTGTGGACGACAACGACCTAAGAGATTTGATGATTGACCGCATTTACGACACATATATTGACGAAGAGGACTTACGCGTTTGCGATATGACAATAGCCGAAATCGCCAATAATTTGCCCCCGCGCCCATATAGTTCACGCGAATTTATCGTAGAAATGGGTAAATGGCTCGTTGCCAACAACAAAGGGCATGGCTCAATCATTCGTACCGCTTACGAAAAAGGCGTTCCCATTTTCTGTCCGGCATTTTCAGATTCATCCGCCGGATTCGGATTGGTGCATCATCAATATTTCCGCGGAAATGAAGTAGTTTCGATTGATTCCGCAAAAGATTTCCTCGAACTTACAAAAACAAAAATTGAAGTCAAAACCAGCAGTTTGTTCATGATAGGCGGCGGTGTACCAAAGAATTTCATCCAAGACGTAGTAGTCGCAGCCGAAGTATTGGGATTTGAAGCGGAAATGCACAAATACGCAGTTCAAATCACAGTTGCCGACGAACGCGACGGCGGGCTTTCGGGCTCAACGCTGAAAGAAGCCAGCTCATGGGGCAAAGTCGAAACAACTTACGAGCAAATGGTCTTTTCCGAAGCAACAATCGCCGTTCCACTAATCGCCAGCTACGTTTACCACAAAGGCAATTGGCGTCCACGCACCGAACGCCGCTTCAACGACATGTTGGATAAATAAGAACACAGAAAATTTTTATAGAAAAATCTGAAACCACTTTGCACAAAAGTGGTTTTTTTTGTTTCGGATTTGTTACAATTTACAGAGCGAGAAATTCCCCTCTTAAGGTGTGTCTGTGAAGCAGACGGGGTGGAGATTGGCGATATTGGTCATCTCTATACATTCGCTGGGGGAGCAGCACCTTGCACATACTCTTTTAAATGCGGTGTAGTAGGACAAATCAACATCAATTGAAATGAAATCATTTTTTATTGCTTCAATTTTGAGCAAATCGGTACTCAGATATTTTTTATTGTCGTCGGGGAAAACGGTTACTACTGTTGCATCAGAGCCGATTTCATTCTGGATTTTCAGTGCTGCCAAAAAATTCGCTCCTGATGAAATACCAAGTCCTAAGCCCAAATCGCAGGATAATTTTTGTGCCATGATTATCGAATCGCCATCATCTATATCAATAACCTTGTCCAAGGAGTTCAAATCCAAAACAGCGGGTATGAATTCATCTGAAATGCCCTGAATGCGGTGTTTGCCAACTTTATGCCCTGTCGAAAGTGTCGGCGAATTTGCAGGTTCCATTGGTCGAACGATAATGTCCGATTTCTTGGATTTAAGATAGGCACCGACACCCATAATTGTTCCACCTGTGCCTACTCCAGCTACGAATGCATCAGGCGTTATCCCGCGATACATCAGCTGATACCATATTTCGGGACCTGTCGCATTGAAGTGTGCTTCGGAATTGTCATGATTGGCAAATTGTTGTGGCAAGAATCCACCAATTTCAGTTGCCATTTCTTCGGATTTTGTAATGCTCCCCAGAAAACCGCCTTCCTCGCGTGTGACCGAATGAATATCGGCTCCAAGGCTTCTAATCAAGTCCTTTCTTTCTTGGCTCATCCAATCAGGCATGAAAATGACAACTTTATGCCCCAAAGCTCTGCCGATTGCTGCAATTGAAATTCCTGTGTTGCCACTTGTGGCTTCCAATATGACTTGCCCGGGCACAAGAGCCTTGCGTTCGTAAGCTTTCTTTAGAATGTGCATAGCCATTCTGTCTTTGATTGAGCCTGTCAGGTTGAAGTTTTCTGCTTTTGCATAGAGCTTTCGTTGTTCGCCCTTATAGTTGAAGTGAATGCACATGATTGGTGTATTGCCAATCAAATTAGTAAATCCGAAAAATTTCATATCAATTTCCGGAAAGTCTTTATTTATCATAAATTACTATAAATATCATTTAGAAAATTGGTTTCAAATCAATCTCAAAAATACAAAATTTAGCAAATATTGACATTTTGTAACAACATCAAGTCAGAAAAACTGAGTTATTATTTTGGTGAATTAACTCAATAGGCTTTTTTCGGTTTAGCTTAATCCATTTTTCATTTGCAAAATTGATGTTAATATATTATGTTTGCCAAATCTATTATTTATAGTGTGCTAATTTTCATGTTAGCGTTGCAAAAATTATAAAGGAGTTTTTGAATGCCGCAAAAAGGTCAAGTCTTAGTGAATCCCGTCTCGGGTGACTCTTATGAGTTTTTGGAAACTTCCAATGAGACCAACGGGGAACGAATTTCAATAAAAATGGTGCTGAAAACGAAAGGGCTATTAGTTCCCAATCATTTCCACGTTTTGCAAGATGAAACTTTCGAAGTGCTTGAGGGCAAGCTAACGATATGGTTTGGCGGCAAAATTCATATTCTTAATGCCGGTGAGACAATGACTCTCCCAAAGGGCAAGTCGCACAATCACTACAACGATAGCGATGAAACACTGACTATGATTCAAACAGTCACTCCGGCGCTTGATTTTGAATATTTGATGGAGAATCTCATCGGGCTTGCCTCGGACGGACTGATGAAAAATGGCAAAGCCGGAATATTTCAAGAGTTGGTGACTTTGAAGTATCTTGATAGCAAAAGTTTTCTTGCCGATGTTCCCGTTGGAGTTCAAAAAGTATTGATGAACACCGTCGCTCCAATATCGCGGATGTTTGGGTATCGTGCTGTTTATAAAAAATATTCAGGATTTGAAAAATAGTATAATGAAACTGTTGCCTTAGAACAAAATTTCATTTTAACATATTCAATATGCTCAATAGTGCTTAAATACTAATAATGAGTATAATTTTGTAGATTTGTGTACTTTTGTATATTCAATTTCAATCCTATTCCGAAAGAGTTCAATAAATGTATTTGACAGAAAGTTATAAAGATTTGTTCAAACAAAGGAATTTGGCATCATTGGGCAAAGCACTTTTAATGCTCCCGAGATTCATACGGGACGTAATCCGAAGCGGCAAGACTGAAGAATTGACTTCCTTTATGTTTTGGGAAATGAAGCATCAACTTGGATTGTTCGGGAAATCGAAATATCTGAAATTGTCTAAACAAAGCTCATATGAACTTGAAGTTTTGGAAAGCTCTCTCGATGATTTAATTGAAAATTCTAATACTCGAAAAAAAGCGAAATACTCCGTTTATAAGTGGTGGAAAGTATTTCACAAAGGAAATTTGTTAGTTGGCGCTCTAATTGAATCAAAAAATCAAATCAGCGTAGTTGACCGTGAAAACGGCACGATTGCTCACTTTGCAAAATTTGATGGTGAAATCATGTCCGTCTTTGTATCCTCCGAAAATATAATCTATGTTTGCACTTTCGGATATGTCTATCGCGGAACGGTGAATTCCGAATTCGTCAAAGTCGTAGATTTCGCATTCCGGCTCAGTTACTTCCGAAATAATTGTGGTATGACAGAACTTCCTGACGGCACTTTGATTGTGTCCGAATATGGTGTTTTGTGGGAAAATGGCAGATGGGTTAGTCTGGCATATTTGTACATAAGTCGCGACAATGGCTTAACTTGGAAAGCGACTGATTTCTTGATTAAAGATGACGTAAACAAACATGTTCACCTTGTTAAATATCTTAAAAATTTGAATAAACTATGCCTTACTGATGGCGATAATCACAAAAGATTGCGTTTTAACGATACATTACAAGACCTCGAATCCATTTCCCGAAAATCAGGCGATGATGGATGGCGGACAATTAATAAACATCATGTAGGTATGGGTGGGCACACTTCTGTTGTAGAATTTGACAATTCTGTATTCTTCGGGTCGGATTATTTGGGAGGAACAAATTTTATGATTCGAAGCGATGATTCCTACAATTTTTCATATCAAGTTCTCCCTAACCCTTACCGAAGGAATGCAATTAGTCATTTAATAACTAAAAATGGCGGAACCGGTGTCGAAATTTGGGCATTTATTGCCGATTTGGGCAATTTCAATCATACAAAAGGCTTAATAATGTATTCGTCTGATGGTGGGCAGTCATGGAATCAATTTTTTGAGTATGATGGCAACGACTATGTAATCGAAATTGTGTCTGCGGCAGATGAAATTGTGGATTCAATTTTCATAAGCCTCACCAATAAAGCGTCAGGAGTATACACTGTGATAGAAGTGCATTAAATTTTCACAGTTACTAAAAGTTAAGGACATGTATAGACTTTTCTTCGGAAAGCCTAAGATAATTGTTAATATTGTGTGAAATAATTTTGTAAACAAATGAATATTTTTATTATATTTGCTATTATTAATTGTTTATTTGGAGTAATTTATGAAAAGTTTTGTACTATTTATTGCCTTTTTATTAATCTTTGCATTGTCTGCCAATGCTCAAATCACAATCAATCGTGCCGACTTTACGTTTAATCCAAGCGTAGGATATAATTCTACTCAGGTATGGGAAGGTAGTTTGACACTGCCGACCGAAGGCGAGAATCAAACTTGGGATTATTCAGAAATTGAATTGGGTTTCCAATATGCAGAGGGCATATTAGAAGCGGGCACTGATAGTGAATTTGAGGGTGCAAATTATTATAATATGTCCGGACAAAGTCCATTCGGTGATTTTCAAGAAATCACATTTTGGTATCAATTGAATGACGAACGTTATGTAACTTTAGGGAGAAAACTTGGTTATACGACTTCAGAATTAAGTGGCGTGACCGGTAATTCAATGGATTCTATTGTACTTGTCGGTAATACTGATGTTTATGCTCAACCTGTATGGTCATTGAAATTCCCGATGACATATGGCTTGAAAATGGAATCGGATTTTGAACTTACCGTAGATTTTGAATTAACTGTACAAGCCTATGGTATTGATAAGGTGCCCGGATATAATCGTCAAGAATGGCAAACTGAATGGGAAGTTGCAGGTTGGGGAACTTTGATAGTACCCAATCCTAACGGTGGCGACCCAATTAGTGTTGAGGCATTATTAGTAAAAAATACAGAGATTTTCGACGATAACTATTACCTAAACGGACAACTTGCTGCTGAGATGTTGACAGATGCATTCGGATTGACACAAGGACGAGTTTATAGTTACACAAATTACAGGTTTTTTGCAAAAGGTTTGCCCCGTTCAGTTTTGGGCATGAGATACAGCAATGACACCGAAACTTTTACAAGCAGTTCAATGTCCACCGATGTTTCAAGCATCGCATCAGTTTCAGAAGCTCAAACTTTATTTCCGATTGAAGCAAAAGTATTCCCAAATCCCGTGTTTAACCAATTTAGTATCCAATTCGACAAGACAGATTCGCAAACATGGACTATTGAAGTATTTGACAATTTAGGCAAAAATCTACAAGTAGTTCAAATTACAGATGAAATCGGCGAAATTACCAAAATTATTAATTTAGAAAATTCGGCTGTGGGAATAATTAATTTCTCAATCAGAAATGCTAACGGGCAAATTATGACAGCAGGCAAACTCATTAGTGGGTAATATAAATGCAAATTATTTGGCATCAATAGTTAATATTTTTTCATTAAATCCAATTAGTATATTAATTGGATTTTTTTTCATTTGGTATATCAGATTTTTTTATGTAATTTAGAAGTTAGCTTTTTGAATATTTAGGTACATATAATGTCGTTAGAACCGAAAAATGGTTTCTTCAACAAAAGGATGCTGATAAGTTTAGCATCAATTTTGAGCCTGTTGATATTGATAGGAGCATATTTGTTCTACCAATTTGAAAAGCGAGCTGCTTTTAATGAAAGCTCTAAAGATATCAAAGCGATTGCCGAAATGAAGCTCAGCCAAATTGAAATGTGGCTTAAAGAACGGACAGGCGACGCAATTGTTGTAGTCAAATCCCCTTTTTATAAATCTCGGGTAAAAGCTTTCTTGAATGACACTTCAAATAGTGAGTTAAGAGCAAATATAATCACTCGTTTACAACCCGCACTTGAAAATTATCATTATGAGAATATTTTTCTGTTAAATAAAGACGGGAAAATTATTTTGTCTGTTGAGAATTTTGATGACGAAATTGACAAGATTACAAGTTCATTTGCTTCAAAAGCTATGGAAAATGGCGAAATCACATTTACTGATTTTTATTATTGCCCAACTCATGATGCAGTACATTATGATATCATCACACCACTGACCGACGAGCAAAACAAAATATTTGCTGCACTTGTCTTTCGTGTAAACCCAAATAATTTCTTATATCCACTAATCAAGCGTTGGCCCACAATTAGTGAAACTTCCGAGACTATACTCGTGCGTCGTGAAGGCGATAGCGTTTTGTTTCTGAATGATTTAAACCATAGTGAAAATAAAAATCTTAGCCTTAAAATACCTTTAAGCATGACTACGCTACCGGCGGTAAAAGCAGTTAAGGGCTATTACGGTTTATTCGAGGGAATTGATTATAGAAACGAAAAGGTTCTGTCATATATAACTCCCGTTCCCGGAACGGCATGGTACATGATTGCAAAGATTGACAAAGACGAGGTTTTCGAAGATTTTTACGCCCGTACGAGATATCTCACTGTGTTTACTATATTTCTAATCTTCTTTATATTCACCGGTGCTGCATTTGTTGCGGCAAATTATCAGAAGAATTATCTGGGCAATATTATAGCTAAAGAACGAGAAGTATTCAGGTCCAAGCTCGAATTCCGTACTACATTGTATAGCATTGGCGATGGAGTCATAACAACAGATGATAAAGGCAATGTTCAGGTAATGAATGCAATTGCAGAGGAGCTTACAGGTTGGACTGAAGATGAAGCAAAAGGGAAAAAATTAGACGAAGTATTTGTAATAGTGAATGAAGATACTAATGAGACCGTTGAAAATCCTGTAGAAATTGTTCTGAGAGAAGGGCAAATTGTCGGGCTCGCTAATCATACTTTGCTGATTTCTCGTGACGGCAGAGAGATTCCAATTGCCGATAGTGGTGCTCCGGTAAGAGATTTGGAAGATAAAATATCAGGGGTTGTACTCGTTTTCCGCGACCAAACCGAAGAAAGGTGTATGCAAAAGGCTCTCGAAAAGAATGAGAAAATGCTGCGTAAAACTGAAAATATTGCCAAAGTCGGCGGTTGGGAATTTGATGCTTTAACTTTAGAAGGCTCTTGGACAGATGAAACGGCTCTGATTCACGACCTCGACCCGGCAGATAATACTAATGTGCAAATTGGACTTAAATATTATACCGAAGATTCTCGTCCAATTATAGAAAACGCGATTAAAGAGGCAATTGAATTAGGTAAACCTTACGATTTGGACCTTGAAATTATTAGTGCAAAGGGCATTAGAAAATGGGTCAGGACAATCGGTCATCCTACTTTTAGAGAAGGAAAAGTAGTAAGAATGAGCGGGTCCTTCCAAGACATTACAGACCTGAAAATGATTGAATTGGCATTGCGTGAAAGCGAGGAAAACCTTACCATTACACTGAATTCCATTGGCGATGGTGTAATTTCGACTGATAGCAAGGGTATCATCAAGGGAATCAACCCAATAGGAGCCAAATTAACCGGTTGGGAGATTGAGGATGCAATTGGCAGACCATTCAAGGAAGTCTTCAAAATATTACATGCCGAAACATTAGAGCCTGTCGAATGTCCGGTTGACCAAGTCTTTTTAACTAAAGCCATCGTGGGACTTTCAAACAAGACATTATTAATTTCAAAAGATGGCACTGAACGCAATATATCCGACAGTGCCGCTCCGATTAGGGATTATGATGGCATTATTCGTGGTGCTGTTGTAGTATTTTCCGACGTAACTGAAACTTACAAATCGCGACGTGAAATTCGCGAAAGCGAGGAAAAATATAGAAACCTAATAGAGCTTTCTACCGATGCAATTTTCATCAATCAATCCAACAGCATAGTTTATGCCAATCCATCATGCTTAAAAATATTAGAAGCAGATTCGGCAGAACAAATCATTGGCAAGTCACCTTATGAGATTTTCCATCTCGATTATCATGAGATTATAAATCATAGAATTCAGACAATGTTAGCTGATTATAAGCCGGTAGAATTGATTGAAGAAATAATCATAAGTCTCAAAGGAAAACAAGTAGCTGTCGAAGTTACTGCTGCCCCATTTGAATTGAAAGGCAACAAAGCTATTCAAGTGATAATGCGTGACATTAGCGAACGAAAAAAGGCTGAAAAGAAAATTCGCGAAAGCGAGGAACGATACCGTTTGTTAATCGAACAAATGGAACAGGGCTTGGCAATCCACGAAGCAATCTTTGACGAGAGTGGCAAAATGGTGAATTACAGATTTATTGATGTAAATCCCGGATTTGAAAAGCTGACGGGATTGAAACGTGATGACATTATTAATAAAACAGTCTTCGAAGTCTTGCCTAACACAGAACAATATTGGATTGATACTTATGGTGAAGTTGTAAAAACCGGCAAACCCATACATTTTGAAGATTATTCGGCAGAGTTAGATAAATATTACGAAGTCAGAGCTTATAGTCCTCAGCCAAATCGTTTTTCAGTAATATTTACGGATGTCACTGATAGAAAGAAATCATTGTTAGCTCTTGAAAAGAGCGAAAGAAACTACCGTGAAATATTTAATTCTACAAGCGAAGCTATTTTCATTTATGATGCCAATACCGGACATTTGATTGATGCTAACGAAACTATGGTAAATATGTACGGATATGATTCGGTAGAGGATATACTGAAAACCACAATAACCGATAGAAGTTCCGGTATTGGAAACTATACGGGTAATGTCGCTTTTGAAAATGTGCTTAAAGCAAAGACCGAAGGACCGCAGATTTTTGAATGGCACGCTAAGAAGAAAAATGGTGAGCTATTTTGGGTTGAGGTATCATTACGCGATACTGACATTGGTGGTGAGGATAGAATACTCGCCGTTACAAGAGACATTAGCGACCGCAAGAATGCCGAAATCGAATATGAGAAAAGCGAATCCTGATTCCGCAATTTGGTCGAGGGTGCCTTTGATGGTATTTATATTTTACGTGAACATGGCTATGAATATGTAAATGATAAGTTCTGCCATATTACAGGTTATTCAAGAGAAGAAGTGACTTCGCCGGATTTTGACTACAATGTATTTTTGACAGACAGAAGTAAGGCTTTAATAGAAGAAAGGTTTAACGCAAGAAAAGAAGGGCGCCCTATACCAAGTATTTACGAAACAGAAATCAAAACAAAACTCGGAGTAATTAAAAATGTCGAAGTAAGCACGGTCCAGCTTGATAATGAAGGTGAAGTTGTGGTGATTGGAATCATGAGAAACATCACCGAGCGAAAGAATATGGAAATGAAGCTCAGAAGACAACTTCTTTTCGAGCAATACATAATTCAAGTCTCAACAAAATTCCTAAACACAAGAATTGAAGATATAGATGAATTGATTGATACAACTCTCAAAGGAGTGGGCTTACTCGATGAAGTTGACCGCTCTTATTTATTCTTGTTGTCCAAAGACCGAAAGCTATGCTCCAACACAAATGAATGGTGCAGAGAGGGAATTGAAGCTCAAAAAGAATCGTTTCAGAATATGCCGCTTGCAGATTTTCCTTGGTGGATGGAAAAAATCACTAATAACGAAATTGTACATATTCCTCGAATTAGAGATTTGAGAGATATGGATGGTATCAATGCGGCTGAAATAGAAGTTCTGGAAATGGGTGGTGTCCAATCCGTGATTGTACTCCCCCTCAAACGCAATGGTGATTTGATTGGATTTATCGGATTCGATGCCGTTCAAACCGAAAAGCAATGGCATGACGAAGATATACTTTTACTGAGATTATTAGGCGAAATTCTCGTAAGTGCATTTAATAGGCTTGACATTGAGCAAGCCCTAAGAGATTCGGAGGAATTATCGCGAAATACTCTTGACGGGCTTTCAGCTCATATTGCTATTGTCAATACGAACGGTGAAGTAGAGGCTGTAAACAAAGCTTGGCGGGATTTCGCTGTTGAAAATCATGCAATATTAGCCAATGTTTCCGAAGGCTCCAATTACTTGGAAGTTTGCGATATGACTTTGGGTGAAGAAAGAGTTATAGCGATAGAGTTTGCCTTTAACGTCCGGAAAGTACTGAATGGCGAATTAGAATCCTATGAAATGGAATACCCATGTCATTCGCCAACTGAAAAAAGATGGTTTGTGGCAAGAGTTACGAGATTCCCCGGTGAAAAAGACTCCAAAGTAGTAATCGCACACGAAAATATTACTAAACGAAAGTTGGCAGAAATGTCGCTAAAAGAAGAACAAGACAGGCTCCAACTTGCACTATATTCTGCTAATTTGGGATTATATGACCTAAATGTACAAACCGGTGAAGCTATTGTAAATGACGAATATGCGGTTATGCTTGGCTATGACCCTGATGAATTTGTCGAATCTCACGATAATTGGATAGAGAGAATTCATCCCGAGGATTTAAAACCGACGATTGATTATTACAACAAATACATTGCCGGTGAGATTGGCGAGTATAATGTCCATTCTCGTCAACGCACAAAGAGTGGTGATTGGATGTGGATACATTCGGTGGGGGCAATTATTGAATGGGACCAAGATGACAAACCGCTGCGTATGATTGGGATTCATCAAGATATAAACGATGTTAAAATGCTGCAAGAGCAAATTATCCATGCTCGTGATAAAGCCGAAGAAAGCGATAGATTGAAGACTGCATTCTTACAGAATATGTCACACGAAATCCGTACGCCACTAAATGGAATAATCGGGTTCTCGGAATTGCTTAAAGACAACGAACTTTCTACTGAGGAACGCAACGAGTTCACTGCAATCATTCAAGCAAGTGGCAGAAGATTGATTGAAATTGTCAATAATGTGCTCGACATTTCAAAAATCGAAACCGGACAGATGAACATACGAAATCATGCGTTTTCGATTAATACAATCATCTATGATTCCCTCGATTTCTTTACTCCACATGCTAAAGAGAAATCCTTGTTACTAAAATATCATGTGGGATTGGAAGATGACGATAGTATATTTATTTCGGACTCGGTCAAAATTCAACAAGTTTTGACAAATTTGATTAATAATTCGATTAAATTTACTGACAATGGTTCAGTGGAATTTGGCTACGAAGTTCTTGATACTGAATTACTTTTCACCATCAAAGATACAGGTATTGGCATAAGTGATGAATACAAGGAGCGCGTTTTCGAGAGATTCATACAAGCAGATTTGACCACCACCCGTACATACGAAGGCTCGGGCTTAGGATTGTCCATCTGCAGAGGTCTCGTTGAATTGATGGGTGGCAGAATTTGGCTCGAATCTGAATTGGGTGTAGGAACTACTTTTTATTTTACAGTTCCATTTATTCCCGATAGGCAAGTTGAAACACCAATATATGAGGTCGGTAAAGATGCAATTAAATCAAGTCACGTAATATTGATTGCCGAAGATGATATCACCAGCTTTATGTTGCTCAAAACAATACTCAAAGAGCATAAATTTGAAATCCTGCACGCCTCAAATGGGGAGTTTGCTGTTGATTTTGCTCAAAAGCGGGAAGACATCAGCGTGGTACTGATGGATATCAGAATGCCGATTATGGACGGAATGGAAGCGGCGGGTTTGATTAAACAATTCCGACCGAATTTGCCGATAATTGGGCAAACTGCATTTGCTTTCAGCAACGAAAAATCCGAGATTCTGAGTTCGGGATGCGATTATTATATATCCAAACCTATTGATAGCAAAGAATTGCTTTCATTGCTTGTTACGATTTTGGAAACTAACCATAAATAGATTCCAAAGCTTTACAATATTATTTAGTTTCTCCGATTACTATTCGATGAATATAAGCGGATTTTGATTTGGAAATGAAGAATAAAGATTGGTTCCCATGGCTTTTTGCTATTGGGTATCTTTTGCTGAATGTGATATTCACATCTAAGGTTTTTTCTTTATCCCATGATAGTATATTATATTTTTGGGAGATACTCGAAAGATATTTCGTGCTTCATCCGCATCATTTGTTATTCTGCCCAACGATGACTTTTGGAAGTGATTTGCTGACCAATATCGGGTTCCAATCTACTCAATTTGCTGTTAATTTCATCAATTCCGTTGCTACAACTTCTACGCTTGTCATAATTTATTTTATTCTCAGGAATAATCTCGGATTGAATTTATTTACTGCTCGAATTGCAGTGCTACTATGTGCATTTTCTTATGCCAATTGGTTTTATGCAATCAATATCGAAACTTATCAGCTGCCCTTAGTATTCGTTTTTGCATCGATTTATATGATTACAAAGCGTACAGTGAGCACTCCAGATATTATTCAGGCAGCATTATTTGGTGGAATTGCGGTACTTTTTCATCAACTTCATGCTTTGATGGGTCTGGTTGTTGTTCTATATTTTGCACTCACTGGATTGAAGTCCAATCTTAAAAAAATCATAATATTTTCGATTATTTTCAATTTTGTTTGGTTCGTCGGATATGCAATCGCATTATATATTTTGGGCTATGATACATTTGATAAAGTGTCATATTGGTTCTTCTTATATCATCATGAAGCTAATTCGTGGTCGGGATTTGGAGTGCAATTTTTCATAAAGCCCTTAATTGGTATCATCCGTTCGGTAGTGTCCATTCATGGATTGCTTATCGAAGGGCAGCTGAATTCGATGTTGTTTCGGTTGTTTGCCGAAAAAGATTTGTCCGACGATGCCTTTATTGTCCGAAATTTTCGGACATTTGATTTTTGGCTCTATTTCGTAATGATAATTTCGCTTTTTGCCACGATATTCTATGTTTTTGCAAGCCAAATCAAAAGCATTGCCCGAGTATTTTCGACAAATTCACGATACCTATTCTTTGCAATTTTCATGCTGATTTATGCCGTGTTCTTTGTGTTTTGGGACCCTACAAATATGGAATTCTGGATACCGCAATCAATCCTTTTCTGGATTTGTTTCGCAGTACTTGCGGGGAAAATCACACCTAAAAGGCGAGGGATGATTTTGGCAATAGGAGCGGTTGTTCTTCTATTTTTGCTAAATTTCCGATATACA